>DASWLF010000093.1:0-9521 GCA_036396255.1 Desulfobaccales bacterium | reverse complement strand
GTCCAGCTCCTTGAGGATCAGATACTCCCGGAAGGCGTCCACGTTGTTCCCCACGCCCAGGCTGGAGACCCCGAGGTTATAGCGGGCGTTGACGTTGCCTGGATCGGCTTCCAGGACCTTGCGGAATTCCTCCCGGGCTTCAGCATAGTTGCCTTCGCTGGCCAGAGCCACCCCCAGGTTGTTGCGGGCCGCGCCCCCGACTTCGGCGCCGGGATTGGCCTGGAGCGATTCCTTAAAAGCCTGGGCCGCGTTCCCCCATTCGCCCTTTTTAATAAAATCCAGGCCCTGCTGGTTTGACTCCCCTCCCAGGGCGGTGCGGGCCGCGGAGAAGTCTGGCTTGAATTTCAGGGTCCGCTGGAGGTCCTGGATGGCTTTCTCGGTGTCCCCGGCACCCCCCTTGAGCCGGCCCAACTCATACTGGGCTTCGGCGTAGTCGGGCTTGAGCTTGAGCGCCTGTTTGAAGGCCTTGACGGCCTCCTTGTCCTTGCCCAGGATGGCGTATTGCAAGCCCAGGTTGTAGTAGGCCTGGGGATCTTGCGGGTTCTCCTTCACCGCCTGTTTCAATTGTCTCAGGGAAGGTGCCCGGTCCCGGGCCCAACCCGGACCCAGCGACAACACCAGCAGCAGGCAGACCGAGGTAATGATTGCTCCAAGCCGACCAGTCATCATAGTTCTCCTTAAATCAGGAGGTCATTGGTAAGAGATCACCGTCCAGGCATCCAGGGCTGCGCACATCAAGAACCAGAAGGCCCCCTGCACCAGCCAGGCGCGGCGCCGCCGCTGCGGCGAGGTCAGCACCCTGGCCTCCAGGGCCTTGGCAAAATTATACATCACCGCGGCTTCCAGGGCAAAGGGCAAGAAGCCCAAATAGCCCAGGACCGGCATTTCGAAGATTTTGCAGAAATTTAGCACCGGCAGGGTATAGACCCATTTGGCGGTGGCCAGGGAATTCCAAAATTCCCACCAGAGGCCGCAAATCAACCCGGCGGTCAGGAGGCAGAGGTGCTGCCGGCGCTCGCCTTTAAGGAACCGGGTGATGAGGGAGTCGCCGCCCAACAGGGCGGTTAAGGGGTCCAGCAGAAAGAAAAACGCCACCCAGACCAGGGGGAAGGCGTAGCTGGGAAAAGCCAGGGGCAGCACCAGAGAGGCCGTCCCCAACAACAGGGACAGGGGCTGCCAGGCCAGGCCCGTCCTCAGGGGCCGGCCCCGGACGCCGCCCCAGGCCCCCAGGGTCTCCAAGACCTGGGCGGTGAGGAGAATCCCCGGCAGCACCGTGGCGAAGGCCAGGACATAGCCGGGCCAGCGCAGCCACCAGGCGGCGGTCAGACCCACGTAAGCCCAATTTTTCAGGACCAGATTGGCGGCTTCGAAAATGAACCACACCGTGACGGACCAGAGGCCCAGGCGCAGGAAGGCCCCGGGCCGGTGCCGGAGCCAGGCTCTCCCCTGGAGGCGTCCAAGCAGGCCATCCAAAAACAGGATGTAGGGATACCAGGCAAAAAAATAGAGGTTCTGCAGGATATCGGCATGACCCGCGGCCACCCCCCACAGCCCCGCGCCCCAGAGCGCCAACGCCAGCAAGATTTCTGCCGAGGCCGGGAATTGGAAATGGAATCTGTTAACCATGACCTGATACCTGACAGAAAAATTGTAATCTAATTATGCCCTTTACTCAGAGCAGAGGTCTGGGTTAATAAGTCAATCCCTTTTGCCGGATAAACTGGTCCACCAGGGCGTAAATCTCCGGGTTGCCGTTGAAGGAGACTGGCCGGAGGTTGCCGCGGAAATCCTCCAGCCGGGCCTCAAAGTCCGGGATGATCTCGGGCCGGGGGCGCAAGCCGGTGCAATATCGCCCGTACCCCAACCGCTCCAGGTAAAGGGCGTTCAGATACTGCTCGAAGGCGTTTTTGATGGGAAAGGAGATCACCGGCTTGCCGTAGTGCAGGGCCTCGGAGATCAGGGTGTGGCTGCCGCCGCACACCACGTAGCGGCAGGAAGACAGGTCCTCCAGAAAACCGCTTTCGGAGTTTTTCTTGAAATGCAGGTTCCCCTGGGTGCCCTCGGTGTCGAAACCGTAGACCAACACCGGGGAAGGGATGGCGCTGAGGAAAGGGAAAAACCGCTGGAAGGTGGCGTAGCCCTGGTAGGCCACCACGTGATCCCCGTCCCGGGGCTGTCGGGCCAGCACGCTCTCCCGCAGGAGCGGCGGCAAGACCATGGCCCGCACCCCGGGCTGCAGCGGCGGCCGGAAAAAAGAGACGGCCAGGTAGTCCGTGGCCTGGCTGAACATGGCGGACACCGCCCAGCGGGTGGTGAGATAACTGGGGAACTGCGGCCAGGGAACCTGGTGCCGGCAGCAGGTGATGACGTGCTGGTGGTCCACGGACAGGCAGGGCAGCCCCACCGTGCGGGCCACCTGGGGGACAAAGTATTCGTAGTCGGTCATGGTGACCTCGGGCTGAAAGCGGTCCATGACCTGAAGGAGCCGGCGCTTGATCCTTCCTGCCTGGCTTTTCACCCGGAGGGCGGCCCACAGGGTGGCGGCCACGTCCACCCGGTGGGCCTTGATGGGGGTCTCGGGGTTGGGGCAGTCCTCCACCGGAAACTCGGCCCCCAGGATGGCGGCCCCGGTGCCGTGGCTGATGAACAGGAAGTCGTGTTGGGCAAAGTGCCGGGCGATGGTCAGGGCCCGAATGGCGTGGCCGTGGCCGGTGCCGTGCACTCCATAGAGAATTCTGGCCATATTGTTCTGGGAATGTAAACCAGGGAAGGCCCAAGGTCAACCGCGGACCGCGGGCGGCAAAAAATCGGCCCCGGAGTTGAGAGCGAAGCCGGCAGCCGCGGCGCCGCTTTGAGAAAGGTTGCGCCCATATAATATGGAGTTCCGGCTCCGGCGGCAACCCGGCCTAACGAGGGAAGATCACCTGCCGCACCCTGCCGCCCCAGGTGACGCGGTACGAGATGCCCCGCCAGGAAATGGTGTCGGTGCCCCAGGTCTTGAGGTAACTCCAGCAGGTGATGGCAATGGCGCCGTAGAACGCGGCCAGCCAGGGCCTTAGGGGAATTCTCTGGGGGACCAGGGTCCGATACCAGGCCCCGATGCCCGTGAGCAAGAGCAGGAAGCCCGCGCCCGTCAGGGCCGCCTTGGCGGAGACCAGGCCCACCAGCCCCCCCAGGCAGGCCAGGGCCGCCGCGGTCACCGGCAGCAGCAGCAGGCAGACCGCCAGGCTGAAGCCCAGCCAGTAGCCGGGCAGGCAGTATTTCGCGTATAACAATTGCCGGGTCAGCCAATCCACCCAGCCGGCCACCGTCTGGCCGGCCAGGTTGGTGGTCAGCACCGCGGTGGCCACGGACTTCACCCGGATGCCCGCCCGCAGCAGGTGCACCCCCATAGACAGGTCGTCCACCACGTTTTCAGACCACAGACGCCTGATGCCGCCGGCCTCGAAGACCGACCGCCGGATGGCGGTGGCCCCGCCCCAGGGTTGGGCGATGCGGGCGAAGCCGAGCAGCAGGTGCAGGACCAGGTTTATCTGCAGCATCCCCAGGGTTCCCAGCCGGAAATCGCCGGCCGCGATGCGATGGAACCCCGTGGTCAGGACGGCCTCCCCGGTGCGAAGCGGCCGCACCAGGTCCCGGAGAAAATGGGGGGGGGCATGGTGGGTGCTGTCGCAAAACACCAGGAGGTCCACGGAGTCGTCCAGGGCCGCCAGCCCGGCCAGAATATTGTGATTCTTCTGGGAGCAGGTCGTGGCTGGACCGCTGATGATGTGGCGGGCCTGCCGGTGGCCGGCGAGCAAGTCCCGCACCAGGGGGGTGGCCGGGTCCTCCAGGTCCCGGGTCACCAGGACCGTCTCAAAATCGGGATAATTCTGAGTCAGCAAGGACTTCAGGCAAACCTCCATCTCAGGGGAGTTCCCGGTGAGAGGCACAATGATGGCGGCCCGGGGAAACGCCGCCAGGGCTTCGCCCTCGTGAGGCCCGCCGCCGGAGGGCTGGCCGGGGAAGCTGCGGCGCACGTGGGCCCGGCTGTGCCAAAAGAAGCCCAGAAAGAGCATAAGCTCCAGGGCCATGGATGCCAGAATGACTGCTTCAATCATCGTAGGTGTCATACCAATTCGCAGCCAAAAAGTTATTTCTTGTAGGGGCGCACCTGCGTGTGCGCCCGCCCGGGGCGGACACCTGGGTCCGCCCCTACGGTATACGCAGCTAATTTTTTAGCATGCTCCCTAGCCGTGACGCCACCAGTGCCAGACCAGGCCCAGGAGGGGCGCCAGGGCCAGGGCTTCGGCCAGTTCCCGGGGCAGGTGGCCATTCGCCAGCAGGTAAAGGGCGGCCCCGGCCAGCACCGCGGCCCCCAACTGCTTCAGGGGCCGCACCGGCAACAGGCCCAGACGTCTCTGGGCATAGGAGACGGTGAGGAGCGCCACCGCGCCCTTGGTCAGAACTATGGCCAGGGCCGCGCCCGTGAGCGGCGTCAGGGGGATGACCAGGGAGCACCAGAGGAGATTGAAGGCCAGGCCGCCAAGGTAGAAAATCAGGAGCAGCCTTTCCAGCTGCATGCTGATCATCAGGAAAGCAGCCAAATTGTGGAGGAAGGCGAAGGCCACCGTCACCACCAGGTATTTTTGCAGCAGCACCGCCTCCTGGTACTGGGAGCCGTAAATCAGGGGGATGAGGCGGTCGCTTTCGACAAACAGCACGAACATTACCGGCAAGGCGGCGGCCAGCAGCCAGCGCGCCGTGTCCTGGGCCAGGCGGGGCACCTGGGACCGGTCCGTCTGCCAGAGATGGACGAACAAGGGGTACAGGATGCTTTGCAGCAGCAGGTTGGAGACCAGCCCGGAGACGCCGTCCACCATCTGCCAGGTGACGCTGTACTGGGCCACGCCGTGGGCCCCGGCGTAACGCTGCAGGAAGAAAAGGTTGGCCTTGTTGTAAATAATGGCCGCCACCTCGATGAGGGCAAACACCAGGCCCAGGCGCAGGGTGCCCGCCAGGCCGCTGAGGGAAGGGCGCTGGAGACGGAAGCGGCCCCAGTAAAGGACCAGCGCCGCGCCGCCCCCGAGATTCGCCAGGGATTCGATGAGCTTGAAGGCGGCCACCAGCAGGGGCGGGGCCCCCAGGATGAGGGTGATGAGGCCGTAGCCGAAACCCAGCCCCGCGGCCAGGGCCTTGATCTTCCCCTGGAGGTCCTGGCGGCCCTGCACCTGCAGGCACACGAAGAAGGTGTTGGCCAGGGCCTCCAGTCCCACCCCCGCCGTCAGCAGCAGCATCAGGCGCTTCAGGGGCGGACTGTAGCCCTGCCACTGGATGAACCCCACCACCCCGCCCAGCGCCAGGAACAGCAAAGCCCCTTTCAGCAGGGTGACCTGGCTCAAGGCCACCCCGGGGTCCCGGTCCTTTTTGGTGAGCAGCGTCACCAGGGGCAGGTTGAGGCCGAACTCCGCCACCAGGACCAGGATGCTCCCCAGCCCCAGGGCCAGCATGAACTCGCCGTAGGTGGTGGCGCTGACCCGGGCCAGGTAGATGAAGAACACGGCCTGGCAGGCGTCCCGCACCCAGCGGGCGCTCAGCAGGTAGGCGAACTTCTGGAGAATGCGCTGGGGGGGCGCGGCGGCGCCGGAGGCACTGTCCCCCGCTTGGGGGTCAGCGTGGCCGCCGGGACCGGGTGGTTCCAATGGGCCGATGTTCCTGCTCCTTGGTCCGGGGTTGCCCTAAACTTACTTTCGGCGTCTACTTTATACCAGATATTCTCGCAGGCAACGGCGAAAAAGCAGCCTGTTGCTGAAACCCATTTGAGCTTACCGGGCAGCCGCCTCCCCTTTTCCCATTTTGAGGGGTTAGGAGGGGTCTTAGGGTTAGGCGGGGGGTCTTTGTCCCCGGCCCTCCCCCGGACACAATTTTTCCTCCCCCGCCGGCTCAGGCCACCCGCACCGCCAGGGACAGGCCGTCGTGCTCCGGGGAATGGTTGGGCAGAAACCCCAGGAGGTGCACGGTGCGAAACTCCCGGCGGCGGAAGATTTCCTGGTTGAAAGCCGCGGCCCCGGCGAACCCCACGTTGTCGGCCACCAGGAGGCCTCCCACCTTCAGCAGGCGCTGGCAGTGGTCCAGGGCCGGCAGGTAGGACTCCTTGTCGATATCCAGGAAGATCAAGTCGAAGGGGCCCGCCAGGGCCGCCATCAGCGTCAGGGCCTCGCCCACCCTGACCTCCACTCGCTCGCCCAGGCCGGCCCGGGCGAAGTTGGCCCGGGCCCGGGCCGCCAGGTTCTCATCCTGCTCCAGGGTGAGGACCCGGCCGCCCGCGGCTTCAGAGCCGCGGCCCAGGTAGATGGCGGAGTACCCCGTGGCGGTGCCCAGCTCCAGAATCCGCCCCGCGCCGGTGGCCCGGGCCAGGATAAAGAGCAGTTCCCCCACCACCGGCCCCACGATGGGGATGCGTTCCTGCTCCGCCTCCCGTTCCAACTCCCTGAGCAAATCATCTCCCGAGGGCACAAACCCCCGGAAATACCCCTCCAGATCGGACATCATTACGGACATGGCCTCTCCTCCGGTTGCGGCCCCAACGGTTAGAAATGCTCGAAAAAAAAAATTGTTTGGTGTAATATTATGACAATAAACGCCCGAAAGGGGAAAGGCAAGGAGCCCGTCCCGTCTTTTCCCGGGGGCTCCGGCCCCAGAGACCAGCATTGCCCAGGCTGTCCCGGAAAATACCAGTCCGCCAGCGGCGGCCGCGGACGCTGCCAGGTGCCGGCGTCGCGGCGGCCCCGCGCCGCCCTAACTCCTTAAAACCGCGGCTTCTGAAAACCACCGCCAGGCCCTTGGAGGGCGGCTAAAGACTAACTTATGGAAAAAACCAAGTCTCAACCCGGCAAGTTCCTTTCCCGGTTGCTGAGCTCCACTCCGGAGCAGGCCAAGGACACCGGCATGGCCATGGTCCTGATCTGCCTGCTTTTGGGATACTTCGGCAAGTTTCCCCAGTTTCTGCCGCTCAGCATCGCCCTGCTGCTGCTCACCATGGCCTGGCCGGCCGCTTTTAAACCCCTGGCCTGGCTCTGGTTCGGTCTGTCGCACCTGCTGGGAAATGTGGTCTCCAGGATCATTCTCACCCTGATCTTTTTTCTGCTGGTCACCCCCATCGGCCTCATCCGGCGGTGTCTCAAGGCCGATTCTTTGCAGTTGAAAAAGTGGAAAAAAGGCCGGGGCTCGGTGTTCGTGGAAAGGGAGGGCGTCATTACCGGCAAGGACCTGGCGAATCCGTATTAAACTTTTAACCCTTTGCGTCTTTGCGCCCTGGCGCGATCTTCTTTCTTTCTCACGCAAAGACCCAAAGGCGCAAAGATCAAATTAGGGAGTTTTTATGGATTTAGTGCGGGATTTATGGGGCTTCCTGAGGGTCCGGAAAAAATACTGGCTGCTGCCCATCATTCTGACCCTGCTCTTCTTCGGGGCCCTGATGGTCTTCGCCAGCGGCTCGGCCATCGCCCCCTTCATTTACACCATCTTTTAGAGGGATTGGCTTTGTCTGAAGCGATTCTGGGTCTTTCCGCCTTTTATCACGACAGCGCCGCCGCCCTCCTGGTGGACGGCCGGATCTGTGCCGCGGCCCAGGAGGAGCGCTTCACCCGCAAGAAGCACGACGCCTCCTTCCCGGCCAACGCCCTGGCCTACGTTTTGGGCGAGTCCGGCCTCAGGGTCTCGGACCTGAGCGCGGTGGCCTTTTACGACAAACCCTTCCTCAAGTTCGAGCGCCTGCTGGAGACCTACCACGGCTTTGCCCCCCGGGGTCTGCGTTCCTTTCTCATGGCCATGCCGGTGTGGATCAAGGAGAAGCTCCTGATGCGCTCGCTGCTTAAGGAGGAGCTGGCCAAACACGGGGGCGGCAGCCCGCCGTTCCTGTTCCCGGAGCACCACCTGTCCCACGCCGCCAGCGCCTTCTACCCCTCGCCCTTTCAAGAGGCCGCCATCCTCACGGTGGACGGGGTGGGGGAGTGGGCCACCTCCACCATCGGCTTCGGAGCCGGAAGGGACCTCACCATCCTGCGGGAGCTGCAATTCCCCCATTCCCTGGGGCTGCTCTACTCCGCCTTCACCTACTACTGCGGCTTCAAGGTCAACAGCGGCGAATACAAGCTCATGGGCCTGGCCCCCTACGGCAACCCCGACTCCGAGCAGACCCGGCGCTGGAAGGACCTCATCCTGGAGGAGCTGGTGGACCTTAGGTCCGACGGCTCCCTGCTGCTGAACATGGATTATTTCAACTACGCCACCGGCCTCACCATGTGCGTGGACGACAAGTGGACCTCCCTCTTCGGGGTGCCGCCCCGGCCCCGGGAAGGTTTGCTGGACCAGCGGTACATGAACCTGGCCCTGGCCATCCAGCAGGTCACCGAAGACATCGTGCTGCGGCTGGCCGACACCGCCAAGAAGCTTACCAATGCCGACTACCTGGTGATGGCCGGCGGGGTGGCCCTGAACTGCGTGGCCAACGGCAAGCTGTTGCGCCGGGGCACCTTCAAGGACATCTGGATTCAGCCCGCCGCCGGGGACGCCGGCGGCGCCCTGGGCGCGGCCCTGGCCGCCTGGCACATCGCCCAGGGCCAGGAGCGCCAGCTTCCCAATCCGGCCATGGACCACATGCAGGGCTCCTATCTCGGCCCGGAGTTCGGGGCCGACGAAGTCCTGCGGGTGGCCCGGCGCCACCGGGCCCCGTATCAGCACTATGCCGATTTCGAGGCCCTCATCCGGGAGGTGGCGGCGCTGCTAACCCAGGGCATGGTGGTGGGCTGGTTCCAGGGGCGCATGGAATGGGGCCCCCGGGCCCTGGGGAACCGGTCCATCCTGGGGGACCCCCGCCACCCGGAGATGCAGAAACGCCTCAATCTGAAGATCAAGTACCGGGAGGGCTTCCGGCCCTTCGCCCCCTCGGTGCTCATGGAAGAGTCGCCCCACTACTTCGAGCTGGAGCAGCCTTCCCCCTACATGCTCCTGGTGGCCCCGGTGCGAGAGGAGAGGCGCAACCCCCTGCCCCCGGGCTATGAAAACCTGGAGCTCTTTGAGCGGCTCTACCACCTGCGCTCCGAGGTGCCGGCCATCACCCACGTGGACTACTCGGCCCGCATCCAGACGGTGCACCGGGAGACCAACGAGAGATACTGGCGTCTGATCCGGGCTTTCAAGGAGTTGACCGGCTGCGGCCTCATCGTCAACACCAGCTTCAACGTCCGGGGCGAGCCCATCGTCTGCACCCCGGAAGACGCCTACCAGTGCTTCATGCGCACCGAAATGGACTACCTGGTCCTGGGGGACTATCTCTTCGACAAGCAGGACCAGCCGGCCTGGCAGGAGACCAGGGACTGGCGCCGCGAGTACGAGCTGGATTGAGGCCCGCTCCTTAACCTTTCCCCTGCATGAGCCGGGGCCGGTCCCCCGGGGGCCGGCCCGGTTATTTTGCTGGGGGGGGCGCGATCCGCACTGCCCCCCGCCCCCGGCTCACCCTCCCCCCAGGCCCGTAAGGGCGG
>DASWLF010000092.1:0-4885 GCA_036396255.1 Desulfobaccales bacterium | reverse complement strand
GCGGTCTTGGGCCGGGTGTCGGTGGTCATGATGGCCCGGGCCACTTCCGGGAGCCCGTCGGGCGCCAGAAGTCCCACCAGTGCGGGCAGGGCCGCGGTAATCCGGGCCAGGGGCAGGGGCGCGCCGATGACCCCGGTGGAGGCGGGCAGCACCAGGCCCGCCGGGATTGCCAGCAACTCCGCCACCCGGCGCGTCGTCTCCCGGGCGTCGGCCAGGCCCTGGGGGCCGTTGCAGGCGTTGGCGTTGCCGCTGTTCACCACGATGGCCTGGGCCTGCCCCCGGCGCAGGCGCGCCCGGGTCACCAACACCGGCGCCGCCTTCACCCGGTTGCGGGTGAACACCCCCGCGGCCGCGGCGGGCGCGTCCGCCACCATCAGGGCCAGGTCCAGAACCCCCACTTTTTTGATCCCCGCGGCGGTGGCCGCAAAACGAAATCCCGGAATAATCATGGTCTCACCTGAAAATTGATTTCACCATAAAGGCACCGGGAACACCAAGGAAAAAATTTGGTCCTGGTGGGGCAAACCCACCAGGACCAAAAAGCATTATCAAGGTGTATCCCGGTGTCCCCGGGGTGTCGGTGGTTAATATGCCACCGGCCCTTTAGGCAATGGGCTGCCGGATGATGGTTTGCAATTTTTCCGGGGCGCACCGCCGGGGGTCCTTCAAATAAATTTCGTGATGGTTCCCCCGTAGTTGATACCCCCTGGCCTGGATGAAACCGTGAAGTCCGGCCACCGCCGGCCATTCCTCGGCGTATGGCCCCACGTGCAGGATCTGGGCGGCCAACCCTTCTCGATATTTCAGAAACTTCATCCGGTCCAGGCCCGGCAGTTTTTTCTTTTTGCTCACCTGCTCCAGGGCCAGCCGCACCAAGTTGCTGGTGACGAAAACCGGCTGCATGATCATCAGGGTCCATTTCCACAGGTCCTTGCGGTCCGGGGTGAATTGCGTCGGATCATCGGCAGACCACAGGCCTTCCAGGGGCATGACCCCGTAATCAATGGTCTGTTCCTGCTTGACCATGGACCTGAGGGTATAGGCGACGCTAAACAGGGCCGCGGTGGCCGCCTGAAAATGGGGAGAGTCATTGGGATCCCCGGCCCCGTCCAGCATCAGGAAATTCAGGGCGGGCACCTCGACGATGGCCGGTTCCCGGGCGGAGGCCTGGTAGAGGCGCTTCAAATCCTTCTTCAGGTCGATTTTCGGCATGGCACCCGGGCATTCAAATGAATGGAGCAACTTGTAGGGGCCGACCCATGTGTCGGCCCTGCCGTTGGGCGGACACATGGGTCCGCCCCTACGAGGGAAATTTACCACAGAGGTACAAAGAACGCAGAGAAAAAAATAATGGCACAGGCGAGACGCCGGTGCCACTAAGCCCTTACACTTACGAAAAACTCCCCCAAGCCCCCGCCCCCAATCCCTTATGTTTATTTGGCCGGGGAAGGCGAGGCCGCAGACCTCGCCTTCCCCGGCCCTTACGCGGGTTGGGAGGGGGGCTTGGGGGGAGGGCAGGGGCCAGTGGCGCAGGCGTCCCCGCCTGCGGAAGCCCCTGGCCCTCCCCCCAACTCTCACTTGCCGCAGCACTTCTTATATTTTTTGCCGCTGCCGCAGGGGCAGGGGTCGTTGCGGCCGGTCTTCTTTTGCTGGCGCTCTTTGGGTTGGGCCCCGCCGCCGTCGCCGTGGCTGAGGAACATGGGTTGGGCTTGGGGCCGGGCCTCTTCGGGAATCTCCTGGTGCGGCCGCACCTGCAGGTGGAAGAGCGTCCCCACCGAGTCGGCCTTGATGCGGTGGATCAGGTCCATAAAGGCGTCGTAGCCTTCCCGCTGGTATTCCCGCAAGGGGTCCACCTGGGCGTAACCCCTCAGGCCGATGCCGTCCCTGAGGTGGTCCATGGAGAGCAGGTGCTCCTTCCAATGGTTGTCCACGATCTGGAGCATCACCATCTGCTGCAGTTGGGCGAAGAGTTCCGGGCCGATCTCCTCGCTCCTGGCCTGAAAGCGCTCCTGGACCTGCTCGGCGAGGTAGTCCTGCAAGTCGCCGTCCAGCTCTTCCGGCAGGGGCAGGCGGAAGCCGAACTGCCGCAGGAAGGCGGTCTCCAGGCCCTTGACGTCCCATTCCTCGGGGATGCGGTTGCCGGTGTATTCTTCCACCAGATCTTCCACCAGCTCCTCGGCCATCTCCAGGATGTCCTCCCGGAGGTTTTCGCCGGAGAGGATCTGGCGGCGTTGGGCGTAGATGACCTCCCGCTGCTTGTTCATGACGTTGTCGTATTCCAGGAGGTGCTTGCGGATCTCGAAGTTGTGGCCTTCCACCCGCTTCTGGGCCTTTTCGATGGCGTTGGAGACCAGGCGGTGCTCGATGGGCTGGCCGTCGTCCATGCCCAGGCGGCCCATGAGGCCCTTGATGCGGTCGGACCCGAAGATGCGCAGCAGGTCGTCTTCCAGGGACAGGTAGAAGCGGGAAGTGCCGGGGTCGCCCTGGCGCCCGGAGCGGCCCCGCAGCTGGTTGTCGATGCGCCGGGCCTCATGGCGCTCGGTGGCCAGGATGTGCAGGCCCCCCACCTCCACCACGCCCTGTCCCAGGACGATGTCGGTGCCGCGGCCCGCCATGTTGGTGGCGATGGTCACCATGCCCTTTTGGCCGGCGTGGGCCACGATTTCCGCCTCTTTCTCGTGGTGCTTGGCGTTCAGCACTTCGTGCTTGATGCCCTCCCGTTTGAGCAAGCGGCTGAGGTGCTCCGATTTTTCAATGGAGGTGGTGCCCACCAGCACCGGCTGGCCAATATCGTAGCACTCCTTGATCTCCTCCACCACCGCCTGGAACTTCTCGTCCCCGGTCTTGTAGATGACGTCCGGGTAATCGGACCGGATCATCGTCTTGTGGGGGGGGATGACCATCACTTCCAGGTTGTAGATCTTCTTGAACTCCTCGGCTTCGGTGTCCGCGGTGCCGGTCATGCCCGCCAGCTTCTTATACATGCGGAAGTAGTTCTGGAAGGTGATGGTGGCCAGGGTCTGGTTTTCGTTTTCGATGCGCACCCCTTCCTTGGCCTCCAGGGCCTGGTGCAGGCCGTCGGAGTAGCGGCGGCCGGGCATGAGGCGGCCGGTGAACTCGTCCACGATGATGACCTGGCCTTCCTTGACGATATAGTCGGCGTCCCGCTTGAAGAGGTTGTGGGCCTTCAGGGCGGCGTTCAGGTGGTGCAGGACCTCGATGTTGCGGGGGTCGTAGAGGTTGTCCAGGCGCACCAGTTTCTCAGCATGGGCCACGCCGTCCTCGGTGATGAGCACCGACCGGGCCTTTTCGTCCACGGTGAAGTCCTGGTCCCTTTTCAGTTGCTTGCCCACCTGGTTGAGGGCGTAGTAGAGCTGGGTGGACTCTTCGGCGGGGCCGGAAATGATGAGCGGGGTGCGGGCTTCGTCGATGAGGATGGAGTCCACTTCGTCCACGATGGCGTAATTGAAGTCCCGCTGCACGTAGTCCGAAAGGGCGAACTTCATGTTGTCCCGGAGGTAGTCGAAGCCGAACTCGTTGTTGGTGCCGTAGGTGATGTCCGCGGCGTAGGCCCGGCGGCGCTGGTCGTCGTCCAGGCCGTGGAGGATGGTGTCCACCGTCAGGCCCAGCGAATGGTAGATGCCCCCCATCCACTGGGTGTCACGCTTGGCCAGGTAGTCGTTCACCGTGACGATGTGCACCCCTTCGCCGCTGAGGGCGTTGAGGTAGGCGGGCATGGTGGCCACCAGGGTTTTGCCTTCGCCGGTCTTCATTTCGGCGATCTTGCCCTGGTGCAGCACCATGCCGCCGATGAGTTGGACGTCGAAGGGGCGCAACCCCAGGACCCGGGTTGATGCCTCCCGCACCGCGGCAAAGGCCTCAGGCAGCAGCTCCTCCAGGGGCTCGTCCTGGTCGAGACGCTCCCGGAAGTGGGCGGTGTGGGCCCGGAGTTGGGCGTCGGAGAGGGCCCGGTACTGGGGCTCCAGGGCGTTGATGCGGTCCACCAAGGGAGCCAGGCGCTTCAGCTCCCGCTCGTTTTTACTGCCGAAAATTTTCTTGAGGATTAAATCAATCATATCTGTTTTAGTTATTAACCACCAAGTTACCAAGGTTTGGGATGGCGGCCGATTATATTGGTTAAATGCCCTATTTTAATAACGCCAGGAATTCTTCTCTCGAAATTCCCGCAGTTTTAAGATTGTTTTTAATGATTGAAACCGGGACTTCATCATAAGCGGGAATTACGATGGGTCTGGAAATGCCAGGTTTTACGTATGAGCGATGACTGCCCTCTTGGCGGGCAAATTGGAATCCTTTAGCCAGAAATATCTTCTCCAACACCTTCCAATGGAGCGGCGCCATCCTGGTCATATATTAGATACCGACCACGGCAGAGTGCCTCTCGATCGACACCCAGGGAGGGCTTTTCCAGCTTCCCTGAATCTGTTGATAACCGCATTCCTGAAGGATTTCCGCCGTTGTACCCAGATCTTCAAGGGTAAGGAGGAAGACCCTTACGGCTTCATCCAAGGCTTTTCGGGCCGCTTCCGGACTAGGACCTGAACTCATGATATCCAGGGGCATGGCATGGGCAATGAACTGATTGCCCTCCTGCCAAATATATACGGTATATTCAATAGTTACTTCAGAAGGCATAATTCTTACCCCCTATTGGCTTGCGGAACCATTACCTTTGCCATATGGAGAAAAATTCTACTCTAGATTGAGAATCATCGGGATTTCATCGCAGTCCGGGAATTTGACGCAGTTGACGCAGTCGGCCCAGACGATGGGCAGCAGTTCTTCCCGGGACACCACCTTAAAACCGAACCGCTGGAAAAAGTCGGGGACCAGGGTCAGGAGGAAGATTTCGCTGAGTCCCAGG
>DASWLF010000091.1:0-4150 GCA_036396255.1 Desulfobaccales bacterium | reverse complement strand
GCGGCGATTGGGATCAGGCCATCGCCGACTGCACCCGGGCCCTGGAGCTCAACCCCACTTATGCGCTGGCTTACAGCAGTCGAGGCTCAAGTTATCTGAAAAAAGGGGATTGGGACCGGGCCCTGGCGGACTACAACCGGGCTCTGGAGCTCAACCCCAACGACGTCCGGTCCCTTTTCAACAAGGCCCTGGTCTTTGATAAGGCCGGCCGGAAACAGGAGGCCCTGGAGGCCTATGGCAGATTCCTCGGATCTGCCCCCAAGTCCCCCTCCAAGGAAACCCGAGCCAGGATCGAGCAAGCCCGGAAAAGAATCAAGGTCCTGGAGAAATATTAAAGCGGGCCCGACCCGACTTTTTTATTGGGTGGGCGGTGCTTCCCTGCATAACTAAACAGGATAATAAATTCTTCATTCATCCTCGCGGTAAGTGGCGTGCGCGTGCCAGAGTATGAAGATGAAAATCCCGCAGCCTGCAAAGATTAACCATTCCATGGCTATTTCTCCTTCCAGTGGGGATTCGGCAAGTAATCCTGGTAATCCCTGCCGGCCCCACTCAAGTTTTGAGAACCTGAGATATCCTATAGCAAACCCGCGGTTACGAAATGGTTACAAAAGAAAAGGTTCGAGAAGGTACGTGTAGGGAGGCACACTTAAGCGAGAGAAATTAAGTAAATGTAGGGCGGGCCCGGCCCGCTTTTTTATTTGGTGGGCGATGCCCACCCTACATTTTGCCTGTAGTCCGAATCACGTAGGGGCGGTTCGCGAACCGCCCCTACGGTTTTTTGCTTTTAACTCGAAACTCGAAACTAAAAACTCGAAACTTTAATGTTTGAAGCAGCGTTGCCCCGTAAAAACCATGGCCACCGGCGGGTCCGCTTCGTTGCAGGCTTCGATGACTTCGTAATCCCTGACCGACCCCCCGGCGTGGGCCACCGCGCTGATGCCCTGGCGGATGCCCACGTCCACCCCATCCCGGAAGGGGAAGAAGGCATCCGAGATCATCACCGAGCCCATGAGCCCCCCCTTGGCCTCCTGGGTGGCCACGTCGATGTCCGTCTGGTCCGAAGAGTCCCGTTTCGCCTGAAGGATCTCCAACTCCAGGTTCTTATACGACATGCCGAACCGCTTGAAACAGAGGGCGTCGGCGTACTTGGTGTAGGCTTTGAACACCGCGATCTCCGCCACCCCCACCCGGTCCTGCTCGCCGGTGCCGATGCCTATGGTTACGCCGTCCTTGACGAAAATCACCGAGTTGGAGGTAATGCCCTGCTCCACCCACCAGCCGAAGAGCAGGTCCTCGTATTCCCGCGCCGTGGGTTGCCGGGTGCAGCGGTATTCCTTGCCCTGGTAGGTGGCCGTGGCGGGCTTGAAGTCTTCCTTCTGGAGGATGGCGTTCAGGGGCGATTGCTGGACGATGAGGCCGCCGTCGATGAGGCTCTTGAATTCAACAACGCGGGCCTGCACCAGTTGCTCCAGGCGGTGGAAATTCGGGATTTTGATGATACGCAGGTCCCTGGCTTTTTTCAAGATCTCCAGGGTCCCGGCTTCAAAATCCGGCGCCGCGATGACTTCCAGGTAGTTTTGGGACACCAGCTCGGCGCAGGTCTTGTCCAGGGCCCGGTTAAAGACCGCGGCGCCCCCGAAGGCGGCGATGCGGTCGGCCATGTTGGCCTTATCGTAGGCCGCGGCCAGGTTCTCGGCCCAGGCGGCGCCGCAGGGGTTGTTGTGCTTCAGGATGACCGCCGCCGGCTTTCTCCGGAGGAACTTGATGATGTTGAGGCCGTTGTCCAGGTCCGTCAGGTTGGTCTTGCCGGGGTGCTTGCCGGCCTGGACCATGGCCGCCTCATCGATGGCGCTGGTGAGGCCGCTGCCGGGGTCCAGGAAATGGCAACCGCCCAGGGTGAGGTTGCCGCCCACCAGTTCATAGAGGGCCGCCTCCTGGCCGGGGTTCTCGCCGTATCTCAACCCCATCTCGATGACCTCGCCCTTGGAGTCCGGCAGCTTCCAGGTGCGCTTGCGGTAGACCAACTTCTGGTCTCCAAAGGTGATGGTCATCTCCGGGGGGAAATGGTCCGCCATCACGGTGCGGTACATGGCCTTGATGTCGCTCATACGGGTCTCCTCCGGCATATGAAAATAGTTTTCGGTTTTCTGTTTTCGGTAAAAGCCGCCAAGCCCGCAGGATGAGTTTTCCTGGGTTCTGGGGTTAATCCTTAATAATTCCGAAAAGGCTCAGCGGCAATTCCATTTTCCGGTGCGAGCCGATCTCAGGTAGGGCCTTCTTATTGTGGCACGAGAGGCCCCTCCTTGACAAGCGGCTTTCACTCCCGGGGCCAAATTGACAGCAGCCCCGGCAAATGCTAATATTTCGAAGGTATTAGCTGGGCGCAAGGGCCTTTGCCGAAAACCGAAAACCGAAAACCGAAAACAGCCGTTCAATGGAGATCAAGGCGCTGGACTTCTTTCTGGGCGTGGCCCTGGGAGCCGGGCTGGGAGCGGGCCTGACCTGGGCGGTGATCAGGGTCCGGGGTTGGCTGGGCTACTCCGAGGCCGGTCGCCTCCGGGAAGAGAACCGCACCTTACGAAAACGCCTGGCGGAGAAGGACCGCCATATCGGCCGCATGCTCTCTGAGACCGAGCGCCTGGCGGAGCGGCTGGGGCAAGATAGGGTTCAGGGGTCAGGGGCCAGGGACCAGTAACAATTTTTCCACTGACCCCTGCCCCCTAATCCCTGATCCCTGATATTCGAGGAGGAGTAATGGCCAAAAAGGATATTTCCGTCACCGGCGCCCTGGTGGGGGCCCTGGGGGGATGGGCGGCCGAAGTGGCCATTCAGGAGTTCACCGGGCACCACCTCACCACCGGTCTCCTGGAATTGTTGGGCGCGGCCGCGGGGTTGTGGCGCCTGGACCAGCGCCTGTGCCGGTCCCTGAAGGAAACCCTGGAGCGGGCCCAGGACGGGGCGGACCACGACTACCGGCAGGTGAAGCAGCGCATCGAGGAGCTGACCCAGGATTTGCCGGAGCTGCGGGAGATCCTGCGCGACCTGGTGGACGCGGGGATTCAAGCCCAGAAGGCTTGAGATGCTGGGTTTGAACCTGCTGGCGCGCCTTACCCGGCACCTCCTGGCCGGGCCGGTGGCGGACGCCGGAATCCTCCCCGCCGGTTATTACCGGCACCTGGCCCTGGCGGCCATGGAAGAGGAGGATTTCCCCGGGGCCTTGCGCTTTCTCAAGTGGGCCGAAGACCCGCTCCTGGCGCAGATCCTGGTTTTCCGCCTGCGGCTGCTGGCCGGGGCGCACCACCGGCAGCGCCAGGCCCTGCAGGACGTGCTGCAGACCTCCCTCCAGGAAGAAACCGCGGAGAGATGCCGGGCCTTGCTGGCCCAGGAAGACCGGGCTCTGAAGTTGCTGGGGGCTTACGAGGCCCAGGCTCTGGGCCTGGTACGGCAGGACCGCCAGGGAAAGGTTTGACGGGAATGGGGGCCACAACCTTGAGGTTGGCATAGTCAGCTTGCATCCTTCTTGACAAAGTCACTGAATGGATAATTAAGGGACCTGTGGTGCGGCGGAGTCAACCTTGACCCTGCCTTTTTTTTCGCCGTTAAAATCCTCCCATTTTAAACTTCTTGATTTATAATAATGATAATGGAATCTGATTTTTATTATATGGGCGAAGCCCTGGCCGAGGCCAGGCTCTCCCTGGCCGCGGGCGAGGTGCCGGTGGGGGCGGTGGCGGTGGGGGAGAGGGGCGAGATTCTGGGCCGGGCTCACAACCGCCCCCTCACCCTCAGCGATCCCACGGCCCACGCCGAAGTGCTGGCCTTACGGGAAGCCGCCCGGCTGCTGGGGAATTATCGATTGTTGGCGGTCAGCCTTTATGTTACCATCGAGCCGTGCCTGATGTGCACCGGAGCCCTGCTCCAGGCCCGGGTGCGGCGGCTGGTCTTCGGCGCCCCGGACCCCAAGGCCGGGGCTTGCGTCTCTCTGTACCGCCTTCCCGAGGACCCCCGGTTGAACCATCGCCTGGAGGTCTTGGCCGGCGTCCGGGAGGCCGAATGCCGGGAGCTGCTGCAGGAGTTCTTTAAGGCCCGGCGATGAAAATGTGGGGGCAGCGTCCCGCCGCTCCCATTCGAGGGCGGGGAAACCCCG
>DASWLF010000090.1:0-9060 GCA_036396255.1 Desulfobaccales bacterium | reverse complement strand
GTCTGCCCCGGGTGCAGTTGTCTCTGCGACGATCTGGACATCGCGCTGGAAGGGGACCGGATTGTGGAAGTGGCCAACGTCTGCCTCTGGGGAGTCAACCGGTTTCTGCACGCCAAGAAGTTTCACCCCAAGAAAGACCGGGGCCGGATTGACCAGCCCCAGGTGCGGCGCCAGGGGCGGCTGGAGGCGGTGGGCTACGAGGCGGCCCTGGCGCAGGCGGCGGAGATCATGGGCCGGGCCCGGCGTCCGGTAATCTATGGTCTCACCAACCTGGGCTGCCGGGGCCAGGAGGCGGCCCTAAGGTTGGCCCGCCGCCTTAAGGCCCGGCTGGAACCCGCGGACCTGGCGTTCCAGGCCCCCTATTACCAGAGTGTGCAGAAATACGGGCTTTATTGGGCCCCCCTGGAAGTGATCCGCGACGAAGCGGACGCGGTGGTGTACTGGGGTGCCAATCCGCTGCACTCCTGCCCCCGGCACCTGGTGCGCTACACGGTCTTCGCCCGGGGCCGGTTCACCGAACGGGGGCTGGAAGACCGGCAGGTGGCCGCGGTGGATGTGTACCGCACCGAGATGGCGAAGTTCTGCCACCTGTTCCTCCAGGTGAACCCGGCAGAGGAAACGGCCCTCATCGAAGGAGTGACCGCGGCCCTAACGGGCGGGCCGGGAGCCGGGACGCCGGTACGCGGCACCCGGAGACTCCTCGACTTTTGCCGCCGGGCGGACTGGGGCGTCATCTTCTGCGGCCGGGGGTTGAGCTACGGCGCCCCCCAACTCTTCGACCGATTGGCCAGGCTGGCCGCGGTGCTCAATGGGCAGGCCCGCTTCAGCCTCTTTCCCCTGTCCGCGGATTTCAACTCCGCCGGCCTGTATCATCTGCTGCTCCGGGAATTGGGGAGCCCCGGGGCCCCGGATTTCGGGGATGCCGCTGCTCCCACGACCCATATGACTGCGGTGGATTTCCGGGAGGTGGACGCCATCCTGGTGGCCGGCGCGGATCTCTGGTGGTTCTTGCCCGAAGAGCAGCTCCAGGACCTGAGGCACCGCCAGGTGCCCCTGGTGGTGCTGAGCCCTTTTGCCAACCGCACCGCCAGCCAGGCCCAGGTGGTCTTGCCGGTGGCCCTGGCCGGGGTGGAGACCGCGGAGCTGGCTTACCGGATGGACGGCTTGCCCCTGGTCTTGAAAAAACTGGTGCCTTCTGCACGGCCGCCGGATCATCAGGTGCTGGCGGACCTGGATCGTTTACTTTGACCGCGGTTCACCAACAGCGGTAAGCCGACGGTTCTCAGCCGAGCATTAAGAGAGACCCTGCTCCAGATGCGTCTGAAAATTTCCGGGGGCCGCCTCTTTGACCCGGCCTGCGGCTGGCATGGCGAGGCCAGGGACCTCTATATCGAGGGCCGCCGCATCGTCCCGCGCCTGTCCCGGGTGGACCGGGTGATGGAAGCCAAGGGAAGGTCGGTGGTGGCCGGGGGCATCGACCTGCGCGGCCAGGTGGCCACTTACGGCCTCCATTTCCGGCGGGCCGCCGGCGGCATGCCCTCCCCCCGGGACCTGGGCGAGACCTATGCCAGGTTGGGCTATACCCACGTCCACGAGCCTTTTTTGACCCTCTATACCGCCAATTATGTCCACCGCCAGCTGGCGGCCCTGCCCGTGGTGGATACCTCGGCTTCCCTGGTATTGAACCTGCGGGACCTGGACCTGTGGCTGCAGTCCCCGGAACACTTGCCGGCAGTGGGGGAAACCCTGCAGTTCCTGCTGGAGCGGACGCGCTCCCTGAACCTGCGGCTGGTGGAGCCCTTTGTCCAATACCGGCAAACGTATTATGCCCCCCGGAGCATCGCCACCGCCAGGGCCCTGGAGATTTTGGCGGAGCTGGCCCGGGGGCAGAAACTTACCCTGGCCCTGGAGGCGAGCCCCGAGGTCTTGGGGGCCGATTTGCCGGAGCCCCAGGTCTTTCATCTGGCGGCGCTGGGTCCGGCCCTGGTGGCGGATGACCTGCTGGCGGCCGCCCTTACCCATCTGGAAAAGGGCGGCACCGCCGACATGGGGTTGATGGACCCCGGCCGCGGTCAAGGACCGGGGGTGCCGGGGATCCAGGTGGACCTGGGCTGGTTCCGCCCCCTGAATCTTTGCCCGGCGCCGGATGAAGCCGCGGCCCGGCGGGCCCTGTCCCTGGCCCTGGCCTATCAGGGGGATGGCCTGGCTTTTTCCGGGGCCGGCATCTTCCAGGCCCAGGTGCAAGATTATCTTAGGCTGTTTGCCTGGCTGGGGGATCGTTCGGCCCGGCGGCGGGATTGGGGAGAGGAGCTGGATTCCCGGGAATACTCGCTTTCCCAGTGGGTCTGGGCCACCCGCAACTTGCCGGCCCGGCTGCTGGGGTTCCAGGACCGGGGCCGGCTGTGCCCCGGGGCTCGGGCCGACGTGGCCATTTATGACCTGGCGCCCGGGGCTGACGGTGGTAAGTTCCCGGGCCGCTGCCGGACCCTGCTGAAGGCGGGGGAGGTGGTGGTGGAAGACTACCGCCTGGTGAAGCCGGAGGTGGCCCACGCCACCTATTGGCGGGAAACCGGGGCGGCAGCCACCGCCCTGCTCCAGGACCTTTGCCAGTACCGGAGCTTGCGGCCGGAGAATCTCTGGGTGCAGCCGGAGCTGGAAGTGACCTGGGAAAAAATTTAGGCCGGGGCTTTCGGGGCGCCACCGGTAGTTTTTGATAGAATAACCTGGTATGAGGTAAGGGCCACGGCATGCCGGGCCCTTGGGGCCCAAGGCGTCAGGGCAAGTTCGGGTTTAAAAAGACTTGGCCAATGGTTACGGCGGCAGAAATAAGAGAATTTTTACCCGGCACCGATTGTGGGCAGTGCGGCCAGACCTGCGCCGAATTCGCCGCCCGACTGCTGCGCCGGGAGCAGGCCCCGGAAGACTGCCCCGTCCTCCACGAACCTGACTATGCCGGGTTCATCGAGGCCCTGCACGAACTGCTGGGGCCGGCGCCGCGGATGGAGATCGATGGGGAAAAATGCAACGGCTGCGGCATTTGCGTGGCCATGTGCGAGTACCACCTGGGCAATTGCCCCGAGGCCCGGCTGGGCCGGGGGCCCCGCCCCGGGGATACCATAGTTTTTCATATTGTCAACGGCACCGCGGTGGTGGTGCGCCAGGAACTCTGCACCCGGCTGGTGCAGGCCGCGGAGAAATGCAACAAGTGTGCGGACCATTGTCCCACGGAGGCCATCACGTTGTTTTAAGCAGGCCAGCCGGCGGCAGGTGACGGTCGGCGCCGGCCAGTGGCAAGCGAGCGATGAGCGAAAAAATCCGCATATATGACCTGGACCTCCAGTTCAAAGACGAGGTTTCCCGGGAGCCGGGATGCCAGCACCTGCTGCGCTGCTTTTCCTGCGGGGTTTGCACCGCCAGTTGTCCGGTGGCCGACATCGAGCCCGGCTTCAGTCCCAGCCAGATAATCCGGCAGATCCTCTACGGCATGCGGGGGGCCCTGCTGGCCTCGCCGGCCCTCTGGTATTGCGCCCGCTGCGCCAATTGTTCGTTTCAATGCCCCCAGGACGTGCGCTTCCTGGACATCATCCAGGGATTGCGCCATATGGCGGTGCGGGAAGGGATCATCAGCGCCGCCCGGGCGGCCAGGTTGGACCAGGGAGAGCGCCTGATCCAGGAATTGCGGCGGCGCCTTATTGCCCAGCTCCTGGAGGGGCCCGAGGACAGGGACCTTAAAGCCGCCCTGGCCGAGATCATCGACGATGTGGATTAGTGCCGGGTCTTATGGCAGGCTTCACCAAGGCTGGTACTTAATTGTAGAAGTTCGAGCATTAATTGAGACCCATTTTTGTTCCCCCCTTTTCCAAAGGGGGACTTTATGTATTCCTGGTCTTTGAGAATGCTCGCAATTACTTACGCTGATTTTCGCAACCGAGTACCAGGCGATTTATCTAAGAAACCCGGTTGAGAAAGTATTTGTAGCTGCAAGCCTTAGCTGGCGCCCAGATGATCATGAAGTTGAAAACGCAGGCTAAAGCCTGCGGCTACAGACGCTACCTCTCCGCGGGTTCAGCCCAGCAGATGTCGGCCACGTTCTGCCGCCAGCAAAAAGCTGCGAGCTGACTGCGGCAAGCCGATAGCGGTACAAAGGAGCAACCAGTCCAGATGGCCTATATCCGGCCATTAGAGCGGGTGGCCAGCCCCCGGGTGCTGGTGGTGGGGGGCGGCATCGCGGGCATCCAGGCGGCCCTGGAGGCGGCGGCGATGGGGCTGCCGGTGACCCTGGTGGAAGAGGGCCCCGCCCTGGGGGGCCTCATGGCGCAGTTGGACAAGACCTTCCCCACCAACGACTGCGCCATGTGCATCCTCTCTCCCCGGATGCTGGCCCTGGCCCGGCATCCGGGCATCGAGATCCTCTCCTTGACCCGGGTGCTGGAAGTCGCGGGGGAACCCGGAGATTTCCGGGTCCTCTTGAGCCGCCGGCCCCGGTACGTGGAGGAGGACAGGTGCTCCGGGTGCGGCGAGTGCACCCGGGTCTGTCCCCGGAAAATCCCGGACCCCTATAACCTGGGGTACACCGAGACTAAGGCCATTCGGGTGCCCTTCCCCCAGGCGGTTCCCCAGGCCGCCTTTATTTCCCCGGAAGCCTGCCGGGCACTCCAGGGCAAACCGTGCCAGGCCTGCCAGGAGGCGTGTGCCGCGGGGGCCATCAATCTTCAGCAGTTTCCGGAAGAAAGGTTATACGCCGCCGGGGCCATCATTCTGGCGCCGGGTTCCCGCCCCGCTCCGGCCCGGGGGTTTCCCGGTTACGGCCACCCCGACGTGGTCACCAGCCTGGAATTTGAACGCCTGCTCAGCGCCACGGGGCCCCATGGCGGCAGGCTGCGGCGCCCTTCGGACCAGGCTGAGCCGGGGAGCCTCGCCTTTATCCAGTGCGTGGGCTCCCGGGACTTGCGTTCGGGCGCGGCCTACTGCTCCACCCTGTGCTGCCTCACCAGCCTCAAAGAGGCCATGGTGGCCAGGGAAATCGGGGCCGGGGGGGTGGAGTCCACCGTCTTTTACCTGGACCTGCGGGCCCAGGGCAAAGGGCAGGAAACCTATCTGGAGCAAGCCAGGGCCCAGGGGGTGCAACTGGTGCGCTCCCGGGTGACGGCCGTGAGCCCCCGGCCCGGAGGCGGGGTCCTGGTGCGCTACACCGACGGCCGGGGCCGGCCCCAGGAGGCCCCCTTCGACCTGGCGGTGCTGGCGGTGGGCCTCAGGGCCCCGGAAAATCTGCCGGACTGGGCCCGCCGCCTGAAAGTGGGCCTAAATGAGCACGGCTTCATCCAGGCGGCGCCCTGGACGCCGGCCTGTGCCGGGCGGGACGGGGTCTTCCTCTGCGGCGCGGCCCGGGAGCCCATGGACATCACCGAGAGCGTCACCACCGCGGGCGCCGCGGCCGGGGCCGCGGCCCAATTGTTGACCGTCAGCCTGCGGGCTCCGGCCCCGCCCCGCCGGCTGCCGGAAGCCCCGCCGGAGGCCGAGCTGGCACCCAGAATCGGGGTATTTCTCTGCCACTGTGGCACCAACATCGCCACCACCGTGGATCTGGAAAAACTGGCGGCGGCGGCCCGGCAGCTGCCCGGAGTGGTGCACGTGGAAGACTCCCTGTTTGCCTGTGCGGTGGAATCCACCCGCCGGATGGCGGCAACCATCCGGGATTTGGGGCTGAACCGGGTGGTGGTGGCCGCCTGCAGCCCCACCACCCATGAAGCGGTATTCCGGGAGGTGGTGGCGGCCGCGGGCCTGAATCCCGGCTACTTCGTTTTGGCCAACGTTCGGGAGCAGTGCGCCTGGGTGCACCAGGAGGAGCCGGCCGCGGCCCTCACCAAGGCCCGGTATCTGCTCACCATGGCGGTGCGCCGGGCCGCGGTCCTCAAATCCTTGCAGCCCCAAAGCTTTCCGGTGATTCCCCGGGCCCTGGTCCTGGGGGGCGGGGTGGCCGGCATGAGCGCGGCTCTCAGCCTGGCCCAACAGGGGTTTCACACCTACGTGCTGGAACGGGCCGAATATCTGGGGGGCCTGGCCCGGCAGCTCTATTTTAGCCTGGAAGGAGCCGATCCCCAGGAATTCCTTCAGGAGCTGCAGTCCCAGGTTTTCAGCCATCCCAACGTCGAAGTCATGACCCAGACGGAGATGGTGAAGGCGGCCGGCCATGTGGGCCAGTTCCGCACCCTGGTGCGCCGGCAGAGGCCGGGCCAGGCCCGGGAACAGTGGCTGGAGCACGGCGTCACCCTGGTGGCCACCGGCGGCCAGGTGTTCCAACCCCAGGGCCGCCACCTCTACGGCGACGACCCCCGGGTGCTTACCCAACAGGAGCTGGAAGCCGGGATCCACTTCGGCGACCCTGAGCTGGAGAAGTTAAGGCGGGTGGTGATGATTCAATGCGTGGGGTCCCGGGAGCCGGAGCGCCCCCATTGCAGCCGCCTGTGCTGCTCCCAGGCCCTGAAAAACGCCCTGCTGCTGAAGGACCGCTACCCCCTGGCGGAGGTCACCGTTCTCTACCGGGACCTGCGGGCCTACGGCTTCCGGGAAAGTTACTATCAGCGGGCCAAGGAGAAGGGGGTGGAATTCATCCCCTTTGAGCCGGAGAGTCCGCCGCGGCTTACGGCTCCCCGGCGGCGGCCCCTGACGGTCTGGGTTCAGGATGAACTCCTGGGCCGGGAAGTGGGCTTGCAGGCGGACCGGGTCATCCTGAGCGCCGGGATTCTGCCGGCCCCGGGCAGCGAGCAGGTGGCCCGGCGACTGGGAATTCCTTTGAGCCTGGACGGATTTTTCCAGGAGGCCCACCAGAAGCTGCGCCCGGTGGACACGGTGGCCGAAGGCGTTTTCCTGTGCGGCGTGGCCCATTACCCCAAGAGCCTGGGAGAGACCGTGGCCCAGGCCCAGGCCGCGGCCCAGCGGGCGGCCGGCATTCTCTTCCAGACCGAACTGCTGGGGAGCGAACTCACCGCCCAGGTGGCCCCGGGGGAATGCCGGCGGTGCCTGGCCTGCCGGGAGGTCTGCCCCTTCGGCGCCGTGGCGGTGGACCACGGCGGCACCCCCCGGATTCAAGGGGAGATCTGCCGGGGCTGCGGCATCTGCGCGGCGGAGTGCCCGGTGGGGGCCATCCAGATGAGCCGGGTCACCGAAGCGGAACTGGCGGCCCAGATCGAAGCGGCGCTGTGGTAGTTGGGAGCGGTGGCGAGATGCCTCCAAAATGGAGACAATTTTTATTAGGGGCAGCAAGCGGGTAACTGCTAACTTATTTTCAACTTATTTTGCTGAAAGCTGAAGGCTGACAGCTGACAGCTTGGGAGAACACCATGAGACAGAGCTATTGCGGTCTGTGCGACGACTGCCAGTTGGGGAACCCCGACTTCCTGCAGACGGTCTCCCACCTGAGGGAATACGTGAAGCGCCTGCGGGCCAACGTCTGGCTCCACTGTTTCCCCAACGGCGAGGGGTTCAGTTTCCCGGAATTTAACAAGGGGCTGGACTGGTTCCTCAGCCACACCGAGTGCCCGGGCTGCCAGGGGGGCCGGGGCCTGGAGGAATGCCCGGTGCGCACCTGCGCCCTGGCTCGGGGCCTGGAGCATTGCTACCTGTGCCCGGATCTGCAGCCCTGCGACAGGTTTGACTTCCTCCTGGTCCAGTTCCCCGACGTCAAGAACAACCTGCGGCGCCGCCAGTTGAAGGACAAGGCGAGCAAATATCATCAGAAGCTGGAAAAGGAAAAGAAATAGGGGAAAAAGGGAAAAGGAAGAGATTTGGTAAACGTCCGGGCCCCATTTGAGGCTATTTTAGATAGCAGTTCTAGGCAGCTGCCAAAGGCACAAATTTTTAAAACGGCATGAATACCCGACTAGTCAAACGCGAAACCGAAGATTACCTGGAATTGACCCTGCGGATGTACGCCGACGAGGTGCGGCTGCGGCTGGACAAGCGGGTCTGCCTCAAGTGCGATATTTGCTCCCTGGTGTGCCCCCGGGAGGCGGTGGCCGTCATCCCCCGGGAAGAGGACCTGGATATTACCATTGACCCCCGGGTCTGCCTGCTGTGCGAGGTCTGCGCCCACTTCTGCCCGGTGGGGGCCGTGACCCTGAGCTATAACGGGGAGAACAAGACCATCCTGGCCGACCACCGGGGGCTGGCGCCCTTTTTTCCCAAGGTCGCCATGGACAAGAGCAGATGCGTCCAGCCCTGCCCGCCCCTGCCGGAGGGCGATTTGCACTGGTGCCGCCGCCAGCTGCAACTGGTGGCCAATGCCTTGGATGGCTGCCCCAAGCAGTGCCGCAAATGCCTGGAGGCTTGCCCCCGCCAGGCCATCGTCCTGGACGAGAGCGCCCAGACCATGCCGGAGCCGGACCTCTGCCTCAGGTGCGCCCAGTGCCTGCAGGTCTGCGAGTTTGAGGCCATCGCGGTGACCCCGCAGTTCCGCGGCACCCTCACCATAGAAGACGGCAAGTGCCCGCCGGACTGCCACAAGTGCATCGAGTTGTGCCCCATCAAGGCCATTGTGCGGGAAGGCCCCCGGGTCTTCCTGAAGGTGGAGAGCTGCAGCTACTGCGGGGTGTGCCGCAATATCTGCGACTACGACGCCATAACCTTCAGCCGCCAGGAGGTGGTGGCGGAGGCCGGGGAGTTTTCCCAGGCCTGGGTCCAGGCGGTGGCGAAATTGCTGGAGGGATAATAAGGATAAAAGGGTAAAAGGCGGAAAGGGTAAAAGGCGAAAAGGCGAAAAGGCGAAAAGGCGAAAAGGCGAAAAGGCGAAAAGGCGAAAAGGCATACCCCCTTTAGATATCAAGCATGGGTGGGAAGGGACTTGCGAATTATTAGTTGTAGCCGCAGGCTTTACCCTGAAAGTCCGGGTGTAGGGGCGGGTTTAAAACCCGCCCCTACAGCGGCTTTCATTGTTGGGGGTGGCCCAAATCGGGTCATGGTCGTTTAGCCTGCGCCGGCACAGGCGAGCCGCCTGTGCCACTGAGCCTTTATGAATAATTTTAGCCTTGACTTAGGCTGAGGTATCTTTCCTCAAAGCTGAAA
>DASWLF010000089.1:0-1847 GCA_036396255.1 Desulfobaccales bacterium | reverse complement strand
GAGTTGCGCAAGGAGATCCAGGGGCTGAAAAGCGAAGTGACCTCCCTCAAAGAGAAGCTGGCCAAGGTGGAGGCGGGCCAGCAGGCCATCCTGGATCTCCTGAAAAAATCGGGGGCGCCGCCGCCGGAAGTGGCAGGGATGCCCGAAACCCTGCCCCCGGGGCCCCAGGTTTTGACCGTCGGGGAGCTCCTGGCCGCCAAGGAGCGGTACCTGGGCGCCCGGGTGACGGTCAAGG
The DNA here is from genome assembly GCA_036396255.1 of Desulfobaccales bacterium. Taxonomy (GTDB): domain Bacteria; phylum Desulfobacterota; class Desulfobaccia; order Desulfobaccales; family 0-14-0-80-60-11; genus DASWLF01. Next base: position 1,612 of record DASWLF010000089.1, on the reverse strand, counting down.
GGTCGGTGGGACCGGTGCTGGTGCACCACAAATCGCTGCTGCTGAAAGCGCCCCAGGGCATGGTGGAGGTGTTTTTCGGCAAGCTGCCCGACGAGAAGCTGGTGCAGCGCCTCACCTCCACCACCCTGGATCAGCCCATCACGGTAACCGGGGTGGTGGGCCCGTCCCCCAAAGGGGGGGCCAATCTGCAGATCCAAGCCGAGGCCGTTGAATTCTGAGCCCCCCCGGTCATCCGGCCTGACCTGGAAAAAGCTTAGCCGGCGCCTAACCGCCAAAAAACCGGTTTCCGGCCCCACGGTTCCGGATGGCGGCGCCGTCCTGAGCCGCAGCCTCACCCGCCTGGACCTGATGGTCATCGGGGTGGCCCAGATCATGGGGGCCGGCATCTTTGTCATCTCCGGGGTGGGCGTCAAGATGGCCGGCCCGGGGATCATCCTCTCCTTTCTGGTGGCCGGGGGCGCCTGCACTTTGGCGGCCCTGTGCTACGCCGAACTGGCCTCCATGATGCCCCAGGCGGGCAGCGCTTACTCCTATGCCTACGGCATCTTTGGCGAGGTCTTCGCCTGGATCATCGGCTGGGACCTCATCCTGGAATACGGCATGGGGGCCGCCACCGTGGCCGCGGGCTGGTCCTTTTATCTCCAGGATTTGCTGCGGGCCTATGGCCTGACCCTGCCCCAGTGGGCCACGGGCCCGCCCTTCACCCAGCCCGGCCGGCTGGTCAACCTCCCCGCCGCCCTGGTGGTCCTGGGTTTCGCGGTGCTGCTCACCCTCCGCACCCGCTTCAACGCCCTCATCGCCCGGGGCATCGTGGTGGTGAAACTCCTGGTCATCGCCTTCATCCTATCCCTGGGGGTGGCCTGGGTCAAGCCCTCCAACTGGCTGCCCCTGGCCCCCTTCGGCGGCGGCAGCATCATCTCGGCCGCGTCCCTGGTGTTTTTCGCTTATCTCGGCTTCGACGTGGTGGCCATCACCGCGGAGGAATCCCGCCGGCCGGATAAAGACGTGCCCTTCGGCATCATGGGCTCCCTCTTCCTGTGCAGCCTCATCTACCTGGCCGTGGCCCTGGTGCTGGTGGGCATGGTGCCTTACACCCAGGTGGACCCGGACTCCCCCTTCTCCACCGTCTTCCGGCAGGTGGGTCTGCCCTGGGCTGCGGACGTGGTGGCGGTGGGGGCCATGATCGGCATCACCAGTGTGCTCTACATGCTGCTGCTGGCCCAACCCCGGGTGCTCTTCGCCATGGCCCGGGACGGCCTGCTGCCCGCGGCCGTGGCCGCCCTGCACCCCAAAAACACCGCACCCCCCACCGCATGACCCTGTTGTGCGGCGCCGCGGTGGCCCTGGTGGGCTCGCTGACCCCCATCGAAAAACTGGCTTATCTGTGCAACATCGGCACCCTGTTCGCCTTCTTCCTAGTCTGCCTGGGGGTGCTGGTGCTGCGCTTCACCCACCCGGCCCTGCCCCGGCCCTTCCGCTGCCCCGGCGGCAAGGCGGTGGCCGCAGCCGGTGCCCTGGTGTGCCTGGGACTGATGCTCTCCATGCCCGCCGGCTCCTGGTGGCGCCTGGGGCTGTGGCTGGGCCTGGGCCTGGCCGTGTACTTTTCCTACTC
>DASWLF010000088.1:0-4543 GCA_036396255.1 Desulfobaccales bacterium | reverse complement strand
TCATGGAGCACCTGAGCGGCAAGTGAAGGCTGGGGGAGGGGGTAATACTGAGTTGAGATCAAAAAGTTATCATTGGTAGCCGCAGGCTTCAGCCTGCGCCTGTACCGGCGGGACGCCTGTGCCACTTGTTTGCTTGCGACTCGGGATCAAGGGTGGAGCAGGATTTCTGGGGGAGGGGGCTAAGGGCGAAGATTTTATGGGAGGGGGCTAAGGGCCTTTTCGTAAGTGCCCCTTGCCCCCTCCCCCAATCCCTTACGGGAAAAGAACAGGCAGGGCCATTGCTGGCCCTGCCTTTTTTCTGGAATTATTATTGCGGCGCCGTTCCCTTTTCCCAGGCTCGAGGAGAAGGGTGGGGCGCGGCCCGGGAGCGCGGCATTACTACGGTACTGTCAGCCAGGCGACGGCGTCAGGTGGGGGTTTGGGTCCAGTCCTTCTTTTTGCGGATATAATTAACCTTGACGGAAATGCCATAAATCAACAACGCGATGAAGATGCCCTCTAAAGCAATCAAAAAGTACAAAAAGCCATTTTCTACCATGTCACTCTCCCTGTGATGGGGTCCACAGCCCGGCTCTGGGCTTGCGGCCAAACCGGCTTTTTGAGCTGAGGTTGCTTCCGGAGGCTCCGGGTTGGTGCCAACTTATGGTCTAAAGGCAATGCTGTTCATTTAAGCATTGGCAATTTCTATTTTTCGTAGGGGCGGGGTTTCCCCGCCCAATAAATGGCCCTTCTTATACCAGGGCGGGGAGACCCCGCCCCTACAGGGCGCTTAAGTGAACAGTATTAGGTCTAAAGGTGCTCAGACGGGCCACCGCCTGTATGGAAGGGTTTAATCCGTTGATGCACCCTGGCCAGGAATCTTGGTCAGGACGATTTGTGAAAATGTTCTCCCTTCCCTAACAGACTTCAGAGATTTTGTCAAAAAAAAAATACACAATTCTTAAAATAATTAGCCGTACTTCCCGGTGATGTAATCCTCGGTCCGGCTGTCCTTGGGGCGGGTGAACATCTGGGCGGTGGGGCCGAACTCGATGAGCTCCCCCAGGAGCATGAAGCCCGATTCGTCCGAGGCCCGGGCCGCCTGCTGCATGTTGTGGGTGACGATGATGATGGTGTAGCGGCGCTTGAGCTCCTGCATGAGCTCCTCGATGCGCAGGGTGGCCAGCGGGTCCAGGGCCGAGCAGGGCTCGTCCATGAGCAGGATCTCCGGCTCCACCGCCAAGAGGCGGGCGATGCAGAGGCGCTGCTGCTGCTCCTCGGTGAGCGCCAGGGCCGGGGTCTGGAGCCGGTCCTTCACTTCGTCCCACAGTTCCACCGCGGCCAGGGACTGCGTGAGAATCGCCTCCAGTTCGGCGCGCCGCGGCCGGCCGTGGAGGCGGGGGCCGTAAACCACGTTGTCGTAAATGGACAGGGGGAAGGGGTTGGGGCGTTGAAAGACCATGCCCACTTTTTTGCGCAACTGGGTGAGGTCCACCCCCGGGGCGAAGATGTCCTGGCCGTCGATAACGACCTCGCCCTGGAGGCGCACCCCGGCGATGAGGTCGTTCATGCGGTTCAGCGTCCTGAGCAGGGTGGACTTGCCGCACCCCGAGGGGCCGATGAGGGCGGTGATAGTGCGGCGCTTGAACCCGGCGTTGATGTCTATTAAGGCCTGGAAATCCCCGTAAAAGAAGTTGAGGCTCCGGATAACGATGATTTCCGGGAGAAGGGCAGGGGTCCCGTTATCCAAAGCGGCCGGAGATATAGTCATCAGTGCGTTTATCTTGGGGCACGGTGAAGACCCGGTGGGTGTCGCCGATCTCGATGATCTGGCTCATCAGGAGAAAGGCCACCCGGTCCGTGGCCCGGGCGATCTGCTTGGTGTTGTTGCTTACCAGGATGATAGTATAACTCTTTTTCAATTGGGACAAGGTTTCTTCGATCTTGGCGGTGGAAATGGGGTCCAGGCCGCTGGTGGGTTCGTCCAGCAGGATGACCTCGGGCTCCATGGCCAGGGTGCGGGCCAGACAGAGCCGCTGCTGCTGGCCGCCGGAGAGCTTCAGGGCGGAGTCGGCCAGGCGGTCCTTGACTTCGTCCCAGAGCTGGGCTGCCTTGAGGCTGGTTTCCACCAGGGCCGCCAGTTCGTCCCGGTCGCGCTGGCCGGCCAGCCTGGGGGCCAGGGTGAGATTCTCGGTGATGGAGCGGGGCAGGGGCACCGGCTTGCTCAGGACCAGGCCCACCCGGCGCCGCAGGCCCACCACGTCGCAGTCCGGGGCCAGGATATCCTGGTCGTCCAGCCAGACGTGGCCCGTCAGGCGCGCCCCCACGATGAGGTCCGACATGCGGTTCAGGACCCGGAGCAGAGTGGACTTGCCGCTCTTGGACGGCCCCATGAGGCCGAAGACCTCCCGGGGGCGGATGGCCAGGGAGATGTCGTCCAGGGCCTGGAAATCCCCGTAAAAGAAGGAGAGGTCCTGGACGCGGATCTTGTACCGGGGTTCCTGGTTCATGGCTGAGCTTTGCTTTCGGTGGGGCGGGCCTCCGTGCCGGTGGGGCGGGCCTCCGTGCTGGTGGGGCGGGCCTCCGTGCTGGTGGGGCGGGCCTCCGTGCCCGCCATCATTTTAACCCCAACCCACTTATATTCACTTATATCAGGCCAGGTCTTAAAAGGGTTATTGAGGATATATTGAGCTTTTTCCCAAAATTCCTCTTCGTCCCTGACAATCCGATCAAAATATTCATCCTGCCAAATGCGATGCCGCCGGTGATATGTTCGTTGCAGGAGGTTGGCGGTGTAAGATTTCCAGGAATAAACTATGTCTTGTAGGCGATATGCATCTTTTGGATTAATAAGGATGTGCACATGATTGTGCATGACCACATAAGCTAAAAGCTCAAAACGCTCACCGTCAAAGTGCTTGAGGGCAGCCGTTATAGACTCCCGCTCCTCAGGTTTAAGATCCGGTTGTGCCGGGTGTAATCGCCAGGTGACAAAATATACGGCCCCAGGCATGCGCCAGTGAGGAAGTCTCCTCCTGTAGATTGTAATGTCTTCCTTCATTTTGAAGCCTTAGCCGGGCAGGCACGGAGGCCTGCCCCACCAAAGGAAGAGCATCTTTCTGGGGCGTAAGTCGATCGACCAGGAGCGCTAACTTGCTGACATATTGCTTTCACCTCACGAGTACCGCCGCATCAGCCGCTGCATCAGGGTGTAGGCGATGAGGTTGATGAGCAGGATGGAGATCACCAGGACTGCGGCGGAGCCGTAGGCGTTGGGCATGGAAATGCCTTCCCGGGCCAGGATGTAAAAGTGCACCGCCATGGTGCGGCCGGAGTCGAAGACCGAGATGGGGGTGCGCAGGGCGGCGCCGGCGGTGAAGAGCAGCACCGCGGTCTCCCCCAGGGAGCGCCCGACGCTGAGCATGATGCCGGTGGTGATCCCCGGCAGGGCGCTGGGCAGCACGATGCGGGTGATGGTCTGCCACTGGCTCAGGCCCAGGGAGTAGCAGGCGGTGCGGTATTCCTGGGGCACCGCCTTGATGGCCTCCTCCGAGGTGCGGATGATGATGGGCAGCACCATGATGGCCAGGGTCAGGGCCCCGGACAGCACCGACCAGCCCAGCCCCAGTTTCAGCACGAACAGGACGAAGCCGAAGAGACCCAGGATGATGGAAGGCACTCCGGCCAGGCATTCGGACCCGAAGCGGATGACGCGGGTGGCCCAGCCCTCCCGGGTGTATTCCGTCAGGTAGATGGCGGTCCCCACCCCCAGGGGCGAGGCCATCAGGATGGCCAGCAGGGTGATGTAGGCGGTGGCCACGACGGTGGAGAAGATGCCCCCGTGGCGCCCCATGTCCTGGGGCTCGGAGAAGAGAAACATGGGGGTCACCTGGGGCAGGCCCTTCACGGAAATATCCACGATGATGAAGATCAGGATCAACAGGGTGAAGCCGGTGAAAGCCCAGAGCAGGGTTTTGACCAGGCGCTCCACCAGTTGGGGGGAAAGACGCACGGATTTCCTACCTCCGCCGGGTGATGAGGGTGGCGCTTAAATTCAGGATCATGATGATGATGAACAAGACGATGCCGGTGGCGAACAGGGCCTCCCGGTGGCGGCCGGAGGCGTAGCCCAGCTCCAGGGCGATGTTGCTGGTGAGGGTGCGCACCGGCTCCAGGATGGAGGTGGGGATCTGCAGGGCGTTGCCCGCCACCATGATCACCGCCATGGTCTCCCCGATGGCCCGCCCCATGCCCAGGATGATGGCGGTGATAATGCCGGAGGAGGCCGCCGGCAGCACCACCCGGCGCACCGTCTGCCACAGGGTGGCCCCCAGGGCGATGGACCCTTCCCGGTACGTGTCCGGCACCGCGCTTAGGGCGTCGATGGAGATGCTGATCACCGTGGGCAGAATCATGATCCCCAGGATCACCGCGGCGGCCAGCAGGGAGAGGCCGGGGCCGCCCAGGTGATCGCGGATCAGGGGCACCAGCCAGACCACCCCCAGGAAGCCGTAAACCACCGAGGGGATGCCGGCCAGGAGTTCCAGGGTGGGTTTCAACACCA
>DASWLF010000087.1:0-2461 GCA_036396255.1 Desulfobaccales bacterium | reverse complement strand
AGCCCCCTGCCCCCCTTTAAGAAAGGGGGGGTAATTAAAGATAACTCCTTGATAAATCATGGTAACCTGTCTTAAGTCCCCCTTTTCTAAAGGGGGATTTAGGGGGATTATTAACGCCTTCCTATTCCGACTAAGCCTTTTTCACAGCTCTCTATCTATTTTAGAAAATATAATGACGGATTGGGGAATTTAGGAAAATTTTATTCATCTATGCCTTGACAGGAAATGAATTTTGAGCTATATTTAATGCACTCTCTGTTTCCTTGTCTGTTGTTTTCCAAGGTCTTGCCTGAAATAATGCAAGGCAGGGCAGACAAGACGAGGCAGAGAACAGCGGCAAAGGTGGTTCCTGCTACCATACCTTGCCGAAGCAGGAGAATGGTCGATTCGTGAAAACCGGGTCGGCCATTTGCTTTTGGGGGCAATTCCATAAATGGTCTGGGGGGAGGATTTCAAATAAAGGGCCTTCATCGCCCTTCCCTGGCGGGGCGGCGGGCGGTTTATTTTATTATTTCCTTGACATTGGGCGATTTTCCGGTATTCTAGTATAAGTTTAGCATGTCAGACTGAAAGCAGGGCCACAAGTCCTGGGCAAAAATCGGACGGGGGTGCTAAAATCCTCGCCGATTTTTTTTTGACTGACTGCTGTGCGCCCTGCTTTTTTGGCAGGAACATCTTTGCAGTACCTGTAGGAGGTTTTTCAGCAATGAAGGAAACTGGTAAAGTAAAATGGTTTAACGATTCCAAGGGTTTTGGCTTTATCACCCGGGAAAGCGGTCCTGATGTCTTTGTGCATCACAGCGCCATCCAGGGCGACGGCTTCCGCTCCCTGGCGGAAGACCAGGAAGTGGAGTTCGAGGTGACCCAGGGTCCCAAGGGGGCTCAGGCCCAGAACGTGGTAAAACTTTAGGCGATAAAGCCTGACAGTCGGAACTCCGGCGGTCTTAGGACCATCGGAGTTCTGGCATTTTAGCCCTTAGGGAGGAAAACTTGGCACGAAACCGTTACGGCTGGCAAAAACGCGCCAAAGAAATAGCCCGAAAACAGAAGAATGAAGAAAAAATGAAACGCCGCCAGGGCAAACCCCCCACCGAGACGGCCGGGGATCTGCAGCCGGTGGCAGAAGAAATAACTTAACGGTCGGGCCGGGACCGACCCGCCCGGAGGCAGCCTCCGGCCAGGGACTCCCGGCCAGACGCACAAGGGGATAAGATGAGTATGAAATTGTATGTGGGCAATTTGCCCCACGAGATTACCGAAGAACAGTTGCAGGCCCTTTTTTCCGAGGCCGGCTATGTGTCCTCGGCCAAGATTATTACCGACCGGCAAACGGGCCAACCCCGGGGCTTCGGCTTCGTGGAGATGGAAACCAAGGCGGAAGGCCAGAAGGCCATCTCCATGCTCAACGGCAAGGAGGTGGAGGGGCGCCCCCTGGCGGTGAACGAAGCCAGGCCGCAGCAAAAAGGCGGCTCCTTCGGCGGCGGCCGCGGTGGCGGCTATGGCGGCGGCGGCCGCGGCGGCTACCGTTAAACAATAAGATTCTTGAGGGAAGGGGCCAGGGGGTTCCCACAGGCGAGACGCCTGTGCTACCGGCCACTTACAATCCCTCCCTCAAACTCCCTCCCCCAACCCCCATAGAGGGGGCTGGAAGGGGAGGAAGGCCGGACGCGGGCAACCTGCCCCTCCCGGCCCTGGACTTCCAGAAAATCCAAAGGCGGCCTCCGGGCCGCCTTTTTTATTCCCTGACTTGCCTTCCCTCAAGAACCATTCAGTTTTTGTAGGGGCGGACCCAAGTGTCCGCCCTCCATTAGGGCGCCCAGGCGAGACGCCGGTGCCGGCGCAGGCTGAAGCCTGCGGCTACAAATAATAACTTCTTGACCGCAACTCAGTATAACTGCTGACAGCTAATAGCTAATATCTGACCGCTGACTGCTCCTCAGTCCCCAATCAACTTGGACAGGCCCAACAAATTAATAATCTCCGGCATGACCTGGAGGCCGGTGAGGCGGCCCATGCCGCCCCGGGCACAGCTGCGCTCGCCGTAAGTGGCGACCTCGTCGGTGCGCACCAGGCCGTCCCCCACCATCATGAGGGGCACCGGGTCCCCGGAGTGCCGTTTCAGGGCGCAGGGGGTGGAGTGGTCCGCGGTGACGGCCAGGAGATAAGGCGCGTCCAGCAGCAGGGCCGCGGCCTCGTCGATGCGGTTGATGAAGTTCATTTTGCCGGTAAAGTCGCCGTCTTCCCCGAAGGTGTCCGTGGCCTTGACGTGGACGAAGGCAAAGTCATAGGCCCCCTTTAGGGCCGCCAGTCCGGCCCTGAACTTGGCGGCGATGTCGGTGTTGGGCAAGCCGGTGGCCCCGGCCACCCGGATCACGTCCATGCCGGTGAAGGCGCCGATGCCTTTATAGAGGCCGCCGCCGGCGATGGTGCAGGCGTGCAACCCGTAGCGCTCCTCGAACTT
>DASWLF010000086.1:0-2007 GCA_036396255.1 Desulfobaccales bacterium | reverse complement strand
CCGTCCAAGGCCACTTCCAGGATAACCGCCTTGGCGCGATCGGCCAGCAGGTAGTAAGCCGGGGAGCAGAACATCAGTTGCCGGCGCAAGACCGCGTCCACGTCGGCGCAGGCGGCCAGGAGTTTTTCGTTGAGCTGCTTTACCTCCGGGAGTCGGTCACGCTTCCACTTGGGGATGCAGCTCGCCGCCGCGTCCACGATTACCAGGCCCTTTTCGTTCACCCCGGCCTTGACGCCCGGCTCGTCGCTGTTCATGGCGCAGAGGCCGAGGTAGCGGAAGCCGCCCGGGGACTTGACCAGCCGCAGTTCCTGCCGATGGTCGGGAGGCATGTCGCGGTTCTTGGCGACCAGGACCCCCCCGCCCTGCACCCGGCTCCCCATCGCGGTCCAGAGAGTGCAAGCATGGGCCTCCGGCTGGGGCCACCAGGTGAGAGACAAAAGGAGAATAGATGCAGCCAGATACTTATTGATGAATAGACTCAATCCGATCCCGTCTTCCGTAGTTTTTCAGCCCCTGCCGCCGGGAACCGTTCTCATGGCAACCTAAGGATAGCAAATTGACCATGGAGCGGGGAAATTTTTTCCATATATTTTTAGGTACCGGATCTTGCCGGAACATAACTGGGGCAGGGAGTCGGCGGAAAAATAAGGGTGGAAATCATTACCGGGGGCGCCGGCAGGGGCAGTGCCCTAAAGGGCAACAGCCGGTGCCGGGTTCGGGCGGGGAGGCCCCTGCCCCCATTAGGGACCGTTGCTGCCGGCTTAAGCAAAGGCGGCTTTGGGGGGTTTCCTTCCCAGACTACTTGGTGCCAGCGCAACTTTATTAATTACCAGGCTGCCTGAGAATTCATCATGCAAGGCCCGCTTCTTCATAATAACAGCGGCAAATAAGAAGCCGGAAATAACTTTAACCCAAAAGCGCCGGGTGGCGTTCATTAATGAAATTCGCTTACCTTCTAAATCGGTAACGATTATGCCTAAGACTCTTTTTCCTACGGTTGCCTGCTTCTGCGAACTTTCGGCAATGGCAAAATAAGCCCAACCAATCAGGAGAAATATGGTTATCGACATAATCATGTGGTTCGGGCTGACCACATTTAGTTTTATTTGGTAATAAGCACTGGCCAAGCCTAGTAAAATGATGCTCTGAAGATAAACGATAACGATATCAATGAGGAATGCCCCCCACCTTTTCCAAGGTTCAGCAGCTGCATAAGCTTCCATCAGGCCCTCCTGTTCTGGTTGAGAGACAAAATTGGCGCACCCTTGAACCTGCCTGGCCCTTCCCAGCCATTAACCCAAAAATGAGCCTGGCGGGCAATCAGGGAATCCCGGAATTTTTGGTTCTGGATTCCCTAATCTTGGGGTGAAAACGGGTGGGCACCTTTAGATAATCATCGGGTCTCAAAGACCGGAAGATAAATATTTTAGACTGCCTTGGTTTGGTCCACAATTCCTTTGGACACCGATTTGGCTAAAATGAAACATCCCATGGAGGTGATTTCCACCGGGAAAATAGAACTTCATCGCCATAAAATGTTAAAAGGAAACATGATGGATAAATGGCCATCTCATCCCGTTATTTACGAAATCAACACCTGGGTCTGGTTGAACGAATTAAGTCGTCGTTATCAGACGCAGGTTACCCTGGCCAACGTCCCGGACGCGGAATGGGACGCGATCACCGCCGGGTCCCCCGATGCCGTCTGGTTGATGGGAGTATGGGAGCGGAGTGTTAGGGGACGTGAGATCGCCATCAACCATGAGAGTCTCTTCAAGTCCTGCCGGGAAGCCTTGCCTGATCTTACCATGGACGATATGGTGGGTTCACCCTACTGTGTCCGCCGCTACCGGGTTGACGAACATCTGGGAGGGCCGGAGGGGCTGGCCAGAGCCCGCCAGCAGCTGGCGCAGCGCGGCGCCCGGTTAATCCTGGACCTGGTGCCCAACCACGTGGCCCCGGACCACCCTTGGGTGCAGGAACACCCGGACTATTTCATCCAGGGCG
>DASWLF010000085.1:0-2450 GCA_036396255.1 Desulfobaccales bacterium | reverse complement strand
CCCCGGAAAATCACCGAGATCTTGACCTTGTCGCCTTCTTCCAGAAAGCGCCGGGTGTTCCGCAGCTTGAAGGCCATGTCGTGCTCCTCGATCTTGGGCCGCACTTTGATTTCTTTGACCTGGATGGTGGTTTGCCGGCGCCGGGCCTCTTGTTGTTTCTTGCTCTGCTGGTACTTGAACTTGCCGTAATCCATGACGCGGCAAACCGGCGGGGCGGCCTGGGGCGCTACTTCCACCAGGTCCAGGTGGGCCTCGGCGGCGAAGGCCAGGGCCTCCCTGATGGGCAAGACCCCGATCTGTTGGCCGTCAGGTCCGATGAGTCGCACCTCCGGGACCTTGATCTGTTCGTTGATCCGCACGCGTTGCTGCTTCTGGATGGCCGTCACCTCCTGGAATTTAGGAATGTCCGGTGGTGGCCGGAATGCGGGACTCCTCCAGAAGGCGCGCCATAAAAGCCTCCAGCGGGATGTCCTTTAACTCCGTGCCGTCCCTGAGCCGGGGCGCCAGGGTGCGGCTGGCCGCCTCCCGGTCCCCCAGCACCACCATATAGGGAATCTTTTGCACCTGAGCCTCTCTAATCTTGTAGCGCAAGGTCTCGGGGCGGTTGTCCACCTCCACCCTCAGAGCCGCGGCCCTAAGGGCCTGGGCCACCTCCTCGGCGTAGTCGTGCACCCGGTCGGTGATGGGCAGAAGCACCACCTGCACCGGGGCCAGCCACACCGGGAAGGCGCCGGCGTAATGCTCCACCAGGACCCCCAGGAAGCGCTCCAGGGACCCCAGGATCACCCGGTGCAGCATGGCCGGGCGGTGCCGCTCGCCGTCCGGGCCCACATAGGTGAGGTCGAAGCGCTCCGGCAGGGTGAAATCGCACTGGATGGTGGCGCACTGCCAGCGCCGGGCCAGGGCGTCCTTGAGCTTGATGTCGATCTTGGGGCCGTAAAACGCCCCTTCCCCATGGCAGACGTGGTAGGAGAGGTTCTTGGCCGCCAGGGCGTTGGTCAGGGCGGTGGTGGCCCGGTCCCATTCCTCATCGCTGCCGATGGATTTCTCCGGCCGGGTGGAGAGCTCCACTTCGTATGCAAAACCGAAGATGGCCATCACGTCGAAGACGAAGTCCAGCACTCCCACGATCTCGGCCTCCACCTGCTCCGGGGTGCAGAGAATGTGGGCGTCGTCCTGGGTGAACTGGCGCACCCGGGTGAGGCCGTGCAACACCCCGGAGCGCTCATGGCGCAGGACCGTGCCCAGTTCGAAGTAGCGCAGGGGCAGCTCGCGGTAGCTCCTGATCCGGGACTTGTAGATCAGCATGTGGGCCACGCAGTTCATGGGTTTGATCCCGTAGGTCTGGCCCTCCACTTCGGTGAAATACATGTGGTCCCGGTAGTTCGCCAGGTGGCCGGAGCGCTCCCATAGTTCCACCCGGAGCATTTGGGGCCCCATGACCATCTGGTAGCCGCGTTTGAAGTGCTCCCGGCGTTCGAAGTCCTCGATGATGCTGCGGAGCAGGGCCCCTTTGGGGTGGTAGATCACCAACCCGGGGCCCGCTTCCTCTTCCAGGCTGAACAGCCCCAGCTCGCGCCCCAGGCGGCGGTGGTCCCGGCGCTTGGCTTCCTCCAGGAGCTCCAGGTGGCGCTCCAGCTCCTCCTGGGTGGGGAAGGCGGTGCCGTAGATGCGCTGCAGCATGGGCCGCCTCTCGTCGCCCCGCCAGTAGGCCCCGGAGATGCCGGTGAGCTTGAAGGCCCGGATATAGCCGGTGGACGGCACGTGGGGGCCCCGGCAGAGGTCCACGAAGCTCCCCTGGCGGTAAAGGCTCACCTGCTGGTCGGGGATCTCCCCCAGGAGCTCCAGCTTGTAGACCTCTCCGTCTTTCCGGAAGATCTCGGTGGCCTCGTCCTTGGGGACTTGCCCTCGCTCAAAGGGCAGGTCCCGGCCCACGATGTCGGCCATGCGGGCCTCGATGCGGCCCAGGTCGTCGGGAGTGAAAGGCTCCGGCACCTCGAAGTCGTAATAAAAGCCCGACTCAATGGCCGGGCCGATGGCCACCTTCACCCCCGGGAACAGGTCCCGCACCGCTTCCGCCATGACGTGGGAGGCGCTGTGCCGCATGATCTCAAGGCCTTCGGGGCTGTCCACCGACACCGGGGCCAGGGTGCAGTCCCGCGTCAGAGTGCGGGCCAGGTCCAGCAGCTCGCCGTCCGCCCGGGCCGCCACCACATGGCGGTCCGTGTCTGCGTCCAGGGCCCGAAAGGCCTGGGCCACGGTGACGCCCTCCTTCAGGGTGGCGGCCGGGCCGCGGTCCAGTTTGACCTTGATCATGGGTTGCCTCAATAAAAAAGGCATCTCGGGCGTCCCAAGGAGCTTACCCAGATGCCGCTTAACCAATTATTAAGTTACATAATCTCGAAGTGACGGCTGGCGCCGACTTACTCCTGAATCTCCCAGCGTTATGT
>DASWLF010000084.1:0-4725 GCA_036396255.1 Desulfobaccales bacterium | reverse complement strand
GAGGAACTCCTCAAGCCCACCCGCATCTACGTGGAGACCGTCCTCAATCTCTTGCGGGATTTTCGCATAAGCGGCATCAGCCACATCACCGGCGGCGGCCTCACCGACAACCTGCCGAGGATCCTCCCCAAGTCCTGCCGGGCGGTGCTGCACCGGCAGTCCTGGCCGGTGCCGCCCATCTTCCACTTCCTCAAGGAGCAGGGCAACATCCCGGAAGACGAGATGCGGCGCACCTTCAACAACGGCATCGGCCTGGCCCTGGTGGACCAGGGGCTGGTGGCCGACATCATGCTGCGGCTCCAGGCCCTGGGCGAACACGCCTTCGTCATCGGCGAAATCACGGCCCGCAAGAACGACGAGCCGCCGATGGTGTATGTGTGAGGGTTTTGAGGGGAGGGCCGGGGGATTTTTTGTAAGTGAGTCCCCCGCCCTCCCCTCCCAACCCCCTTTAAGTTTGTATTGCCAAAAGAAGGTGCACAGCCGTCTCGCCCGTGAACCTTTTGGGGGAGGGGGCTAAGGGCAAGAGCCCTTACGCTTACGAAAAACTCCCCCAAACCCCACCTCCGATCCCATCAAGATTAATACTGATTAACAATCAATTAGTGGCACAGGCGTCTCGCCTGTGCTGGCGCAGGCTAAAGCCTGCGGCTACTGGAAATGCCCATTTGAATGCAACTCCGTACAAGAAATGGGGCTATCCGGCTGGTCGCGCCCCCAATTTATTCCCGGTGGGGTGGGCCTCCGTGCCCGCCATTGGTCAGTGCTCCTCGCCTTAATCCGCGGCGAGGCAGCGGTCGCCCGGAATTTGCCGCAGAGGCGGTTCGTCCACCGCCCCCGCGGTTTTCCCTTCTTTGTAGAGGGGAAAATCCAGGCAAAAATTATTATTGACAAACAACCCGGCACCTCGGCAAGCTCAGGAAGCCGTTAAGCCCCAACAAAATCTTGACAATCTCCTGACAGAATGATAATTAGGTGATAATTGAACCCAGAGCTTGGATCCGTGATGGCGGACTGAGACTCGGCGGGAGGCGGTTTTATCCCCAGAGAATCGGTCTGGGGTTTTTTTATGGAGATTATCGGGGACCCACGGGAAATGCAGGCCCGGGCCGCCTCATGGCGGGCCCAGGGTCTGAAGGTGGCGCTGGTGCCCACCATGGGCTTCTTCCACCCGGGGCACCTCAGCCTCATGGAGTACGGCCGCACCCTGGGGGGCCGCCTGGTGGTGAGCCTGTTCGTCAATCCGGCCCAGTTCGGACCCCAGGAGGACTACGGGCGCTATCCCCGGGACCTGGAGCGGGACGCCGAGATGGCCCGGGGGGTGGGAGTGGACGTGCTCTACACTCCCTCGGCGGAGCAGATGTACCCGCCGGGCTACCAGACCTATGTGGAAGTGGAAGGGCTCACCCGGAGTTTGTGCGGAGCCTCCCGGCCGGGGCATTTTCGGGGGGTGGCCACCGTGGTGCTGAAGCTCTTCAACCAGGTGCAGCCCCACACCGCCATCTTCGGGGAGAAGGACTACCAGCAACTGGCGGTGGTGAAAAGGATGAGCGCCGATCTCGACCTCCCCCTGGAGATTGTGGGCCGGCCCATCGTGCGGGAGCCGGACGGCCTGGCCATGAGCTCCCGGAATACTTATCTTAATCCCGAAGAACGGGTTGCGGCCCTGTTGCTGTCCCGGGCCCTGAAGGGCGCCCAGAAGCTCGCCGCGGCCGGGGAAAAGTCCCGGGACAAGATCCTGGACCTGGTCAGGAAAATTATCACCCAGGCGCCTTCTAACCGCATCGACTACCTGGCCCTGGTGCACCCCGAAACCCTGGAGGCAGTGGACACCCTCCAGGGGGAAGCCCGCCTGGCCCTGGCCGTCTGGGTGGGCAACACCAGGCTCATCGACAACGCTTCGATATCGGAGGCCCGCTACACATGCTGCGTGTAATGATGAAATCCAAAATTCACCGTGCCACCGTCACCCAGGCCGACCTGAATTACGAAGGGTCCCTCACCATATCGGCGGAATTGATGCAGGCTGCGGATATCCTGCCTTACGAAATGGTGCACGTCTACAACATCAGTAACGGCGAACGGTTCGAAACCTATGCCATCGAGGGCGAAGCCGACAGCGGGGTCATCTGTTTGAACGGCGCCGCGGCCCGGAAGGGAGCGCCGGGCGACCTCATCATTATCACTACCTATGCCAGCTACGAGGCGGCGGCAATCCGGGAGCACCACCCCCTGGTGATCCTGGTGGACCGGCATAATCGCCTGAAAGCAACCTCCCCAGCCGAAAAACCCCTGGCTTTTTTCTCCATACCTAGTTAAAATATTTTGATTTGGCGCGGGGCAGCCCCGCGCCAAGAGAATATCCAGTAAAGGAGTCCTTTCAGGATGGCCAAATCCGATTTTCTTTTTACCTCGGAATCCGTGACCGAGGGGCATCCGGATAAAGTGGCGGACCAGATCTCGGACGCTATTTTGGATGCCATCATCGGACAAGACAAATACGCCCGGGTGGCCTGCGAAACCCTGGTAACCACCGGCCTGGCCATGATCGCCGGGGAGATCACCACCACCGCCCGCATCGACTACCCGGACATCGTCCGCCAGACCATCAAAGAGATCGGTTATTGCGACTCATCCATGGGCTTCGACTGGGAGACCTGCGGGGTCCTGATTTCCGTGGACCGGCAATCTCCCGATATCGCCCTGGGGGTGGAAGGCCGGGGACTCACTCCGGAGCAGGGGGCCGGGGACCAGGGGCTGATGTTTGGCTATGCCTCCACTTCCACGGAAAACCTGATGCCCATGCCCATCTGGTATGCCCACCGCCTGGCGGAACGCCTGGCCAAGGTGAGAAAGGACGGCACCCTGCCGTTCCTGCGTCCCGACGGCAAGACCCAGGTCACGATACGCTACGAAAACGGCATGCCCAAGAGCGTGCACACCGTGGTCATCGCGGCCCAGCATAACCCCGAGGTCAAATACGATGATTTAAAAGAAGCCATCATCGAGGAAGTGATCAAAAAGACGATTCCCACTGACCTGCTGGTGGACACCCGCTACCTGGTGAATACCACCGGCAAGTTCGTGGTGGGCGGCCCCCTGGCCGACTGCGGCATGACCGGGCGCAAGATCATCGTGGACACCTACGGCGGCCGGGGCTATCACGGCGGCGGCGCCTTTTCGGGCAAGGACCCCACCAAGGTGGACCGCACCACCTCCTACATGCTGCGCCACGTGGCCAAGAACGTGGTGGCCGCGGGCCTGGCCAATCGCTGTGAGGTGCAGGTGGCCTACTCCATCGGCTTGCCGGACCCCCTGTCCATCATGGTTTACACTTATGACACCGCGGTCATCCCCGAAGAGAAAATCCTGGATATCATCAAGGACACTTTCAGGTTCAAGCCCGCCGCCATGATCCAGTACCTGGACTTACAGAGGCCCATCTTCAAGAAGACTGCGGCTTACGGGCATTTTGGCCGTACCGACCCGGACTTCACCTGGGAATATGTCAATAAAGCCGAGATCTTGCGGGAAAAGGCCGGCCTGACCGGGCCGGTCCTGAAGTGCGCCTGCACTCCCCAATAGAAACGAGGACCTCATGGATTATGATGTAAAGGATATTAATCTGGCCGACAAAGGCGCCCTCAGGGTGGAGTGGGCCCGCCGGGACATGCCGGTGCTCAATGCCATCCGGGAACGTTTCCAGCGGCAGAAGCCCCTGAAAGGACTGCGCCTGGCCGCCTGCCTCCATGTCACCACCGAAACCGCGGTTCTGGCCGCCACCTTGAAAGCCGGGGGAGCCCTGGTCCACCTCTGCGCCTCCAACCCCCTGAGCACCCAGGACGACGTGGCCGCTTACCTGGCCAAGGATGAAGGGATCCCCACCTTCGCCATCAAGGGGGAAGACAGCGACACTTACTACCGCCACATTCACCAGGCCCTGGACGTGAAACCCCAGATCACCATGGACGACGGCGCCGACCTGGTCTTCACCGTCCATACCAAACGCATCGAACTGCTGCCGGAAATCCTGGGCGGCACCGAAGAAACCACCACCGGGGTCATCCGTCTCAAGGCCATGGCCAAAGACGGCGTGTTGCGCTATCCCATGATTGCGGTGAACGACGCCCTGACCAAATATCTCTTCGATAACCGCTACGGCACCGGCCAGAGCACCATGGACGGCATCCTTCGGGCCACCAACCGGCTCATGTCCGGCAGCATCTTCGTGGTGGCCGGCTACGGCTGGTGCGGCCGGGGCGCCGCCATGCGGGCCCGGGGCCTGGGGGCCCGGGTGGTGGTCACCGAAGTGAACCCCCTCAAAGCCTTGGAAGCGCTGATGGATGGTTATGAGGTGCTGCCCATGGCCCAGGCCGCCCAGATCGGCGACATCTTCTGCACCCTCACCGGCGACATCAATGTCATCCGGGAAGAGCATTTCCACGCCATGAAGGATGGCGCCATTCTGGCCAATTCCGGTCACTTTAACGTGGAAATCGATATTCAAGCCCTGGAGCGCCTCAGCACCGGCAGGCGGCAAATCCGGGATTCCGTAGAAGAATTCACTTTGAAGAACGGCAAGTGCCTCTATCTGCTGGCGGAGGGTCGGCTGGTAAACCTGGCCGCGGCCGAAGGTCACCCCTCGGCCGTTATGGACATGAGTTTTGCCAACCAGTCCCTGGCCGCGGAATTTATTGCCAAAAATCATCACAAGTTCCAGAAGCAGGT
>DASWLF010000083.1:0-4342 GCA_036396255.1 Desulfobaccales bacterium | reverse complement strand
GCGTAAGCTCCGGCAGGGCTTCGTGCCAGGCTTCCACCACCCGGTAGCCGACCCCGGCCTCTTGGAGGGCCGCCAACAGGTGCTGCCCCGGCCCCTCCCAGTCCAGGTGCTGGACGATCAGAAAACCTTTCCCGGCCAAGTTACTCCACCTCCATCTGCTGGTGCTCAGGCTCTCGAGCTTGCGCTGCCCCCCTGAGCCTCCAGGGATTGGTGCGATGCCAAAATTATCTCGAATCCCGCCGCAGCTTGAAAGAGCCGCAGGCAGCCAGGCCTGGAACTAACCGGGGTGGCAACATAACCCGCCCAAACAGGCTGTTGAAAAATCGCCTAAAATATTTGGTAGGGCGGCCGTCCCTGGCCGCCCCCGAATCGTCATCGCAACAAGGTATTTTCAGATAATATAAAGCGAAGAATCTCGTATTCTCAGCCGGTTGAGATCCTTCACTTTGTTCAGGGAGACATGAAAAACCAGTTTTTCCACAACCTCCCAAAGCTCGAAACCCGCGGTTGGGTATGTTACATTGAAACCGTCTGGAGAGATGGATGACAGCCTGGCATTTGGAAGCAACCGCGGGGCTGCCCTGTTACCGCAGTCCGCTGCTGGCGGCCTTTCCCGAAGTGGTCCACGGGTTTTTCACCCGCCGGGGCGGGATGAGCACCGGGCCTTATGACAGCCTCAACCTGAGTTTCGCGGTGGGCGATGAGGCGGACCTGGTGGCGGCCAACCGGCGCCGGGTGCAGCAGGCTCTAAGGCTGGACTCCCTGGTCAGCGCCACCCAGGTGCACGGCCACCGGTCCGCGGTGATCACCGGCAACCCCCGGGCCCCGGAGGAGATTCCCGAAGTCGACCTCCTGCTCAGCGCCCAAGCCGGCCCGGGCCTCCTCATCAAGCAAGCGGACTGCCAGGCGGTGATGCTCTATGACCCGCGGCGCCGGGTGGCGGCCAACGTCCACTGCGGCTGGCGGGGCCAGGTCCAGAACATCCTGGGCCGGGCGGTGCACCGCCTGCAGGAGATCTTCGACTCCCGGCCCCAGGACCTGCGCGCCGCCATCGGCCCCAGCCTGGGCCCTTGTTGCGCCGAGTTCCGCAACTTCCGCCGGGAACTTCCCCCCCAGTTCCGGACCTACCAGGTGCGGCCCGCTTACTTCGACCTCTGGCGGCTCAGCCGGGACCAGCTGACCGCGGCCGGCCTGCTGCCGGCCCATATCGACCTGGCGGCGCTCTGCAACCGCTGCCGCGCCCAGGAGTTTTTCTCCTATCGCCGGGACCGGATCACCGGCCGCCAGGGTGCGGTAATCGGCCTCAGACCCTGAAGCCGGCGGGCGCCGGCCGGAGAGCGGCGGCGTCCCCGCCGGGGCCTTACAACTCCTGAGGTTTACCTCCCAATCAGGCAGGCGCGGTGAATTTGGCATGAAGGCCGGGGAACGGTCTAACCCCACCCTCCCCCCTGGGCCCCGGTCTGCGGTCTAACTTTGCGGAGGGGTCTCCTTCTTGCTGATCATATTCTTGAGATCGTTGAACATCTTCTTGATGGTCTCCAATACCTGCTCCACCTGCTGGGGGTATTTATAGCCCACAAATACTCCCCCGACGAAACCCAAAATCAATAAAAACATATTCCCCTTCCTTTCTGCGCGATTTGATCTGCGGCGAGGGCACAGAGAATTGATTGGTCTAAGACTGCCGGTCCGCTACTTTGCTGCCTCCAGGGAGTCCAGGGCGGCTTTGGCTACCCGGGCCACCGTGGTTTGGCGCAATTCCCACCCGTCGTACATCTTAATGGGGCTGTCATCTCCCAACAAGACTTTGAGGGCGGGCGCCGCCCGGCGCACCCGGGCCTGCCCCAGGCACCAGGCGGCCCAGCCCCGCACCTGGGGGTCGGCGTCGCCCAGAGCAGCTTCGATGAGGGGCAAGGTCTCCTCCAGCAGCTGCGGGTGCACCTCTCCCAGCCTTCCCAGCCCCCAGAGCATGGGCCCCCGGGGGAATTCTTCCTCCAGGAAGCCGTAAAACATGGGGATGATCTCTTGCACCAGGGAGAGCTGATGTCGGCCGATCTCCCCCAGGGCCGCCGCCGCCCCCCAGCCGAAGCTGCCCGAATCTTCATTCAGCAGCCACAGGAGCCGGCCAATGACCCTTTGCACCTGGCCCGGATGCGCCCCGGCCACGTGCCCCAGTCCTTCCAGGGCCCGCCACTGCAGCACGTCGTTGGGGTCGTAGAGAAACCGCAACAGTTGCGTCGGCACCCCGGTTTCCCGCCCGGCCAACTCCACCAGGGCCGGGAAGTTGCTTTCCCGCAAGCAGGCGGTGATTTGCTCCCTGAAGTCGCGCCGGTTTTTCAAAGCAGTTGCCGGTGGTCAGTTTTCAGTAGCCAGTTGCCAGTAGTCAGTTTTCAGTGGTTAGACTCACCCTTTAGACAACTGGGCCCTGGTCCCTAATCCCTGACCTCTGAATCAAAACGGGATGTCGTCCTCCGAGACGCCCCCAGCCGGCGGCTCGAAAGGCGGCTCCGGCTCCCTCTCCTCACCGCGGCCCCCGCCCGCGCCCAGCATCTGCATGTTTTCGGCGACGATGTCGGTGGTGTAGTGCTTCACACCGTCCTTTTCGTAGGAGCCGTATTTGAGCCGCCCTTCGATATAGACTTGACGGCCTTTACTGAGATACTGACCGCAGATTTCCGCCAGTTTGCCCCAGGCGTCCACCCGGTGCCATGCGGTTTCTTCCTGGCGGTTGCCCTGTTTGTCGGTGTAGCGCCGGCTGGTGGCCACTTTGAGCCGACAGACCGCGGTGCCGCCGGCAGTATACCGCATCTCGGGGTCGGCGCCCAAATTCCCCACCAAAATAACCTTGTTGATACCAGCCATGATCGGTGTCCTCCCCAGGAGCGCGGGTTTTTACAACCTCTATCACAGAAACGGCAGCCGGGCAAGGGCTTATCGGGAACTTGGCCGCGGCGCCCCGGGAAACCCCGGATTCCCCTTTCGGCGGGGGTGCAATTATCGGCCCGGGGGTCTATACTTCCAGGCAGCATGCACTTTTCTCTAAACCCGTGGCCCGGCCCAGCCATGACCTTTTGCCGACCCTGCACTTTCACCAAACTTGCAACCAGGTTTGCGGTCCGTCTCCCCCTCCTGGCGCTCCTCCTTTTGGCCCTGGCGGCCTCGCCTCTAGCCGGAGCCGCCAACGGTCGCCTGGCCGAAATCGATGCCCTAATGCAATCCCCCGGGCTGGACCTGGCTCAGGCCCACCAGGCCCTGGCCGGATACCAGGGATTGCTGGCCTCCTCCCAGGGTCCCCGGACTCCTTTGCTGATGAGGCTGGCCCGGGTCTGCTTCATCCTGGGTGATCTGGCTCCCCAGGACCAGCGCCGGGGATTCTACCAAAAAGGCCTGGCCTACGCGGAACAGCTCTTGACCGAGAAGCCCCCCGGGGTGCAAGGCCATTACTGGAAGGCCCTCAACCTGGCCGGCCTGGCCGATACCGGCGGCATGCTGGAAGGCCGCAGGCTGCTGCCCCGCATCCTGGAGGAGTTGCAGCGGTCCCTGGCCTTTGACCCCACCTACGACCAGGCCGGGGCCCACCGGGTGCTGGGGCGCATCTACTACCAGGCCCCCCGCCCTCCCTTTTCAGTGGGAAACCTGGAAAAATCCCTGGAACACCTCAGCGCCGCGGTGCGCCTGGCCCCGGAAAACAGCACCAACCACCTTTACCTGGCCGAAACCCTGATCCGCCTGAACCAGCCGCCCCGGGCCCGCCAGGAACTGGAACGGGTCGTCAGCGCCAGCCAACACGCCATCCACCCCCAGGGCCTGGCAGACGACCGCCGGGAAGCCCGGCGCCTGCTGGCGGAGATGGGGAAAAAATGATTTGGGGGGAAGGCCAGGGGCCGTTAAGGAAGGGCGAAAAGGCGAAACGGGAAAAAGGCGAAATGGGGTAAAACCGCTACACGTTATTTCAAAACCTGGCTTCGTATTAAAATCGTCATTCTGAGTGAAGCGAAGAATCTCTTTTTTAAGAACATTAAATCCTTCACTTTATATGAAAATACCTTGTTACCATGACGACTCGGGGGCGGCCGGGGACGGCCGCCCTACCGAATATTATTTGAGAGTGTTATCCTAAGATAAATAATAATAATTTCATGACTTACTGAATCCTGGTTCCCAAGCAGGAGCTTGGGAACGAGAAATGATGCACCCCATCGTCTGATCTATCTAATGTTAACACTCTCTATTATTTATGGTGGGGCGGGCCTCCGTGCCCGCCTCCCTTAGATTTTCATACTTCGTTATGACCTTTAGGTCATGATTGTCCGTTCAGGTTGACGGAAAAAATAAGTTTTGA
>DASWLF010000082.1:0-2589 GCA_036396255.1 Desulfobaccales bacterium | reverse complement strand
CTGCGATTTCTACGCGGCCCAGGCCCGCTACGCCTTTCAGGTCATCGCCCGGGGCCACCTGGACGCCTACCTCTGGGACGGCTGGCGGGACGGCCTGCAAGAGATCGCGGTGATGTAATGCCGTTTTCGGTTTTCGGTTTTCGGTTTTCGGTTAAAAAAAATGGCACCTTTAAAGATGGTTTCCGTAGGGGCGGTTCGCGAACCGTCCCTACTTTTTTCTCCTCAATCTTGACATGAAAGGGCGGCCGGGGACGGCCGCCCTACCGAATATTATTTATGGTAGGGGGGCCTCCGTGCCCGCCGCCCTTAAATTTTCACGCTTCGTGGTGGCCGAGGCCATGATGGACCGCTGAGACTTTCTTGGCTGAAAGCTGATAGCTGCTTAAAACTGAATCTCGAACAGGGAGCTGATGGAATCCTCGTGGTGGGTTCGGAGGATGGCCTGGGCCATCAGGTGCGATACCGGAAGTTGGACGATCTTAGGGCAGGCCCGGGCCTCCGGGCTCAGGGGGATGGTGTCGGTGACCACCAGGCGGTTCAGGGGCGAATCCATCACCCTTTGGACCGCGGGCCCGGAGAGCACCGCGTGGGTGCAGCAGGCATTGACGTTTCTGGCGCCCCGCTGCATGATTACCGCCGCGGCTTCGCTCAGGGTGCCGCCGGTGTCGATGATGTCATCCATGATGACCGTTTCCTTGCCCAGGACTTCGCCGATGAGGTGCATGGCCTTGGCCTTGCCCGGGGCGTCCCGGCGTTTGTCGATCAACCCCAGGGAGGCCTCCAACCGCTTGGCGTAGGCCCGGGCCCGGGGCACGCCGCCGGCGTCCGGCGAGACGATGGCCAGGTCGTTCTGGAAGTTTTCCCGGATGTAGGGAATCATGATGGGGGAGGCGTACAGGTTGTCCACCGGGATGTCGAAAAACCCCTGGATCTGCCCCACGTGCAGGTCCATGGTGAGGATGCGTTGGGCCCCGGCGGTGGAGATGAGATCGGCCACCAGCTTGGCGGAGATGGGCACCCGGGGAGCCACCTTGCGGTCTTGCCGAGCGTAGCCGAAATAGGGAATGACCGCGGTGATGCGCCGGGCCGAAGCCCGTTTCACCGCGTCGATCATGATGAGGAGTTCCATCAGGTTATGGTTGGCCGGCGGGCAGGTGGACTGAATGAGAAAGATATCCCGGCCCCGGACGTTCTCGCTGATCTCCACCCTGATCTCCCCGTCGCTGAAGGTGGTGACCAGGGCCTGGCCCAGGGGCAGGGAGAGGTGATCGCAGATTTTCCGGGCTAATTCCGGGTTGGCGTTGCCCGTGAGGATACGGATGTTGTTGTTAGTGGCGGCGGCATTCATCAGTCGGCTCTTAAAGGATAGGAGAAGGACTTCGTGAAATTATTCTTAACCCGGTGCTTATGTTAAATCATAGGGAAGGGTGGATGCAAGGGTAATTTCCGGGGGCGTAATTTTTTCCTGGAGGACCATGATGTTAACGCCGTGGGCCGCAGCCGCGGCCAGTCCCCGGGCATAAGCCGGGTCCACTTGGGCCGCGGGTTTGAAAACCCGTCCGTCGTGGCGCTGCACCACAAAGACCTGCCAGGCGTCGTGTCCCTGCCGCACCAGGGCGGCAAGATCCTCCAGGTGGCGGCGCCCCCGTTCCGTGACCCCATCGGGAAAAAGGGCCACCCCATCTTCCACCCAGGTGACGCTCTTAACTTCCAGAAAAACCAGCTTTCCTCCCACATCCAGGACAAAATCCAGGCGGCTGCCCCCTGGCAAGGAGACTTCGGGGCGCACCTGCACCGCCGGCGGCAATCCCGGCAGGCTGCCGGCGGCAAGGAGCTCGGCCACCAGCCGGTTGGGCGCCAGGGTGTCGATGCAGATCCAGCCGTCGGGGCCCCGGGTGAAGCGCCAGGTATATTGGGTCTTGCGGCCGGGCCGCGGGTCGGCGGTGAGGAGGATGTCCCCGCCCGGCGGGGCGCAGCCGGTGAGGGCCCCGGAGTTGGGCACATGAACCCAGACCCGGCGGGAATCGCCAAGCTCCACCAGGGCTAAAAAACGCTTGTGACGCTCCAGGAAGCGAGCCGGAATCAGAGGAGAGCTATAACGCACCGGAGGAAAATCTGAAACAGGGAAGGATTAAAAAGCGTACCAGACCCGAAACCAGTTTTGCAGCCCCTCGCCCCGGTCGCGGTTGCCGCTTTCCACCTGGCTCTTCACCAGAAAGCTCCATTGGCCCAGGTTATACTTGAGCTCGGGACCGAATCCCAACCTGGGGCCCAGGGGTCGTTGAAAAGAGAGGGCGTCATCGGCCGGGCGGTACAGGTAGCCGTTCAGACCCACTTGCAGGTTGGGAAGCACCCGGTAACCCATGGAGTATTTCATCAACAGGGGCGAGTCGCTGAGCCGCTGAGGCTCAGGGGCGGAGGGCTCCCGGCTGTAGTGCACCGAGATGTTCATCTCCAGGTTATAGGGGAGCTTCAACTTGGCGCCGTCCTGGTCCTGATGCAAAGAAGGGGTTAGTTCCGGGAGGAGGGAAGCGCCGGGACGCGGCGGCTGGGGGGATTTTTCGCCCAACATCTGGGCTTCCATGGAGC
>DASWLF010000081.1:0-3021 GCA_036396255.1 Desulfobaccales bacterium | reverse complement strand
TCCGCACCATATCTGAGCCTAAATTGTGGTTTTTGGGGGAAGGGCCAGGGGCTTCCCACAGGCGAGACGCCTGTGCCACTGGCCCCTAGCCCCCTCCCTCAATACTCACAAACTCCCTGAGCTTGGCCCCGGGGTCCGGGGCGGCGACCAGGGTCTCGCCGATGAGAAAGGCGTGGATGCCGGCCTGCTCATAGCGCTCCAGGTCGGCCCGGTCCTTCAGCCCCGACGCGGCCACCAGGGTCACCTCCGGCGGCGCCAGGGGCGCCAGTTCCAGGGGCCGATCCGGGAACATCTCCAAAGTGTGCAGGTTCCGGGAGTTGATGCCGATGACCCGGGCCCCGGCGGCAAGCCCAGTCTCCATTTCCGCGGCAGTGTGCACCTCCACCAGGGCTTCCAGCCCCAGGGACCGGCTCAGGAGCAGCAGGGCCCGGAGCTGCCCCAGATTCAACAGGCTGACGATGAGCAGCAGGGCGTCGGCCCCTAAGGCCGCGGTCTCGTAAACCTGGACGGGCTCCAGGATGAAATCCTTGCGCAGGATGGGGAGTTGGATCAGCGGGCGCATCCGGCGGATGAAGTCCGGGTCGCCTTTGAAATAATGGACCTCCGTCAAGACCGAAATGGCCGCGGCGCCGTTTTCCTGGTAGACTTGCGCCAATTCCACCGGGTCCCAGCCCATGGCAAATTCGCCCCTGGAGGGCGAAGCCCGCTTGATCTCCGCAATGATGGCGGGGCGCCGCCGGTTTAGGGCCGCCTTCAGGGAGAGTGGCGCGGCCCGGCGGGCGATGGCGGCTTTGAACTCCTGGGTCACCCCGGCCTCAAACAATCCCCGGGACTCCTCCAGCTTGCGGGCCACGATTTTTGCTAGAACATCCATAACTTGTTTGTCATAGGAGCGCAATTTACGGCGCCCTTATCGCTGACGGGCGTGATGAATCACGCCCCTATACCAGTGACTCGAAGGACTTGCTCTTGGCAATGAGATCGTTCAACTTCTTTAAGGCATTGCCGCTGTGAATGGATTTGCGGGCCAGCTTGATGCCGTGGCGGAAGTCCGGGCTCAGGCCCGCGGCGATGAAGGCCGCGGCGGCGTTCAGGGCCACCATGTCTTCCCGGGGCCCCCCCTCCCCTTCCAGGACATTGCGCACGATGCGGGCGTTGTCGAAGACGTCGCCCCCCTTGATATCATTCAAGGTAGCCCGCTTCAGGCCGAAATCTTCCGGGGAAATGTTATAGGTGGACACCTCACCCTCCTTGAGCTGGCTCACCCGGGTGGGGCCCACGATGCTGATTTCGTCGTAGGAGCCTTCGCCGTACACCACGAAGGCGCTCTTGCCGCCCAGGTTCCCCAGCACCTGGGCCAGGGGTTCCGTGAGCCTGGGGTCATAGACCCCCAGCACCTGGACGTTGGCGTTGGCCGGGTTGGTGAGCGGCCCCAGGATGTTGAAGATGGTGCGGATGCCGATCTCCCGCCGGGGGCCGATGGCGTAGCGCATGGCCCCGTGCAGCTGGGGGGCGAAGAGAAAACCGATGCCGATTTCCAGGATGCACCAGGCCACCTGTTCCGGGGTCAGGGCCAGGTTGATTCCCAGGGCCTCGATGACGTCGGCGGAGCCGCAGCGGGAGGAGACCGCCCGGTTGCCGTGCTTGGCCACCTTGAGGCCGGCGCCGGCCACCACGAAGGCGGTGGTGGTGGAGACGTTGAAGGTGGAGGTGGCGTCGCCCCCGGTGCCGCAGGTGTCCACGATGGTTTCCCACTCCACGTTGATTTCGTCCCGGTCCAGGTCGATGAGGCCGTTGCTGATGGGAATGCCGGTGGCCTTGGCCCGCATCACCCGGGCCGCCGCGGTGATTTCCGGCACGGTTTCGCCTTTCATCCGCAACGCGGTGATGAAGGCGCCGATCTGGGCTTCGGTGGCCGAACCCTCCATGATGATCTCCATGGCCCGGGTCATTTCGCCTTCGCTCAAATCCTGGCGGGTAACCACCTTGTAAATGGCTTCTTTCAGCATTTTTCACTCCATAACGTGGTCCACAGTTTAATTGCCGGCCCCATATTGCAACTTGCGGAAAGCCATTAAATTTTTTGATTTATATATATTATCAACTTTACGGTTAAATCCGGCAAGCTCCCTGGAAAGCCAACAGCCCGAACCCTATTCCGTTTTGTCCTTGAGGCGCACCGTGATTTCCTGGGGCGACTTCAGGTGCAAGTCCGTCTGCGGAAACGGGAACTCGATGCCGTGCCGGCGGCAGACTCTTAGATTCCACCTTAACGCCCCTATCCCAAATCTTCCCCGGCATTCGCCGCGGCGGCCTGCGGCTCCTGCCTGAGCAGTGGCGCTGCCGCCTGGGCCCCCGCGGCCAGGGCCTTTTGATTCAGCTCTGCGGTGCCGGGAGGGACCCGGGCCAGGACCGCGGTCTTAAGGCTCTCCAAAGTTACCGCACCGGTAAGCAGCGCCAGGGCCCCCAGGGCCACGATGTTGGCGGTCATTACCTGACCCACCTGCTCCCTGGCTATCTCGGTGAAAGGAATGGCAAACACCCGATGGTGGTCGGGGATTTCCCGGACCAAGGTGGCATCCACCAGAAGCAGGCCCCCGGGCTGCAAATCAACCACATAGGCCTCCAACGACTGCTGGTTCATGGCCAGGAGCACGTCCGGGTGCAGGGCCTTGGGATAGTCGATCTCAGCGTCGCTGATGACCACCTCCGCCATGGAGGCGCCGCCCCGGGCCGCGGGCCCGTAACTCTGGGTCTGGCAGACAAACTTGCCGTCATAGAGGCCCGCGGCCTCCGCCAAGATGACCCCCGCCAGGATCAACCCCTGGCCGCCGGAGCCGGCCAGCCGGATTTCGTAGCGCATAGTGTGATGCTCCTTTTTGGGGGAGGGGGCTAAGGGCAGCAAGCCCTTACACTTACAAAAAACTCCCCCAAGCCCCTATCCCAAATCTTCCCCGGCATTCGCCGCGGCGGCCTGCGGCTCCTGCCTGAGCAGTGGCGCTGCCGCCTGGGCCCCCGCGG
>DASWLF010000080.1:0-7075 GCA_036396255.1 Desulfobaccales bacterium | reverse complement strand
TTCAGCCTGCCGCAACAAAATATTCAGCGGGGCGGGCACCGATATTGGGGAAAAATCTGGTCAACCGAGTTTTGAGGAGTTGGGGGGTCGTGGCTTTAGTGCTGCATCCGCAAATAACCCGGTTTTTCTGCATATTGCCGGGTTCTGAGCGAAATTAACCTCTGGCTGACTTATCATTAACTCTGTCTGAATCTCTTTTCTCCATAGCTTCCAAGTCGTTCAATTTCCTTACGACAGTTCGTCTGAGATGTTCAATGCGATGTAACGTATAGTGACTCATCTGATCCTGTAAAATATCCTTTTTAATAACCAACATCCCGTAACTTTTATTGAGATTAACTAGTGGTAGCTCTATTCTCAACATCCGATGCTGGCTATCTTCCGGATCTTGAACCGACTCCTGAACCGACCAACCGTAATGATTATTAGCGTTCCCGTTTAAATCAGCGCCTTCCAAAAAAAGGTTTGCCTCATCAATCCGCA
Organism: Desulfobaccales bacterium; assembly: GCA_036396255.1. Lineage (GTDB taxonomy): Bacteria > Desulfobacterota > Desulfobaccia > Desulfobaccales > 0-14-0-80-60-11 > DASWLF01. The sequence goes on along the minus strand of DASWLF010000080.1, from coordinate 6,592 downwards.
GGACCTGCAATGCCTCCAGCACCTCTGCCCACAAATCGTCCAGGGAACCCGCCTGGCTTATGGCGATTTGCCGGTTTAAAAAGGTGCGCCTATCCTTCTTCAGACCCATCTCATCGGCCACATCATGAAAGTAGCCGATTATCTTGTCCACGGCCAAATATTCAAAATATCCCAGTTTGCGGATCCCCAAAAATAATGCCAGTCCCAGGATGAAAAGAGTGAAGCCGATTTTTATATCCTTTAGGTACACCTGCAGCAGGGCCAATAGTCCCATAAAGATGGTTATGCCGTACATGATCAACACCGCTTTGCGCTGATCGAAACCCATCTTGATCAGCCGGTGATGAACATGTTCTTTATCGGGCTTAAACATATCTTTGCCGACGATGAACCTTCTGATGGGGGCCAGGATCACGTCGAACAGCGGCAAGCCCAGAGCAATGATCGGAATTAAGATGGCCACGGTGGCATGGCTCTTCATAGACGCCAGGATACTCAGGGCGGCCATGGTAAACCCCAGGAAATAGCTGCCGCTGTCGCCCATGAAGATGGAGGCGGGATTGAAGTTATAACGCAAGAAACCCAGGGTGGTCCCTGCCAGGGCCGCAAATCCCAGAGAGGCCAAAAGATAATTCGAGGAAAAACATAGGATCATCAGGATTAATGAGGCAAAGAAGGTGACCCCCGCGGCCAGCCCATCCAGGCCATCGATGAGGTTGATGGCGTTGGTCACCAGCAGAAACCAGAGGACGGTCACGGGCATGGACAGCCATCCCAAGGGCAGATCGTGGATACTCTGCACCGCCAAAACTTCAATTCTGATGTTGGCCACATAATAGGCGAACAGGGCGGCCAGAATTTGACCGGCAAATTTGACCGCGGGGGTGAGCTTGGCGAGATCATCCCACAGCCCCAGGCCGAAGGCCAGGGAGCCGCCCAGAAGTAACCCCAAGGCCTGCTGCCGATTTAGGACCAGAATATGCTGCACCTGGTTCGGATAAATCAGGCTCAGGACAAAGGGCAAACAGAAGGCGAGATAAAGCGCCACCCCGCCCAGAATGGGAATGGGGTAGCTATGGACTTTCCTTTGGGAAGGCTTATCAAACAGCCGGCGTTTGGCGGCAAAATCCCTCACCAGCGGCGACAGAACCAGCGATGAGGCCATGGACAGGGCGAATATGGCAATCAGTATGGAAGTCATAGTTCAGCGCCCGTGCTTGTTCCAGGAACCGCCTTAAGTGGGCCCTGGACCTGCCGTAGCAGTTCCAGATAGCGGCGGGCCAGCCCATCCCGGGAAAAGTGCTGCTCCACAAACCGCCGGCCATTTAAGGCCATGGTCTTAAGGGGTTCCCGTCGCCGGCAAAGGTCAGTGAGAGCTGCGGCCATCTGCTCCACATTTTCCGGCTCCACAAAAATGCCGCTGCCAGCCGCGTCGATAATCCGGCGGCACTCGCCATTCACCGTGAAGAGCATGGGGCGGGCCATGGCCATGATCTCAAAGATCTTGGACGGGATGACGGCCCGGAAGAGGTCGGCCTTTTTCAAGGTGACCAGATTGACGTCGCTTAAGGCATAGTAATCCCTTACCCGATCTTTGGACACCCCGGGCAATACTTTAACATTTTGGAGGGCTTTGTGAGCCACTAATTTCTCGATGGCCGCCTTCTGGGCTCCTTCCCCCACGATCATAAACAAGAGGTCCCGGTTATTTCGAAGGCGTTCCGCCACGGCCACGATTTGCTCCACCGCGTGGGCCAGGCCCACCGTACCGATGTAAGCAGCCACGAATTTCCCGTGGGCTCCGGTTTCCTCTCGCAGCTTGGCCGGCGCCTCTCGAGGAGAAAAAAAGGCGAGATCCACCCCATTTTTAATCACCTGGATTTTATCCGGCGGAATCCCCCGTTGCACCAGATTTTCCTTAAAAGCCTCGGTAAGCGCAATGATCAGGCGGGCCCGGCGGTAGAGGAAGAGTTCCAGCCGTTCCAGGAGGCGGGTGAAAAAACCCGGCCGCATGGCCCCCACCGCGATGATGGACTCCGGCCAGAGGTCCCTTAACTCAAAAACGAAGGGACAACCCTTCAGGCAGCTCACCAGATATCCGGCCAGGGCGCAAAAAAACTGGGGGGAGGTCGCCGCCACCACCCCGGGTTTGGGCAGGGGGATGGAGGCCAGCACCGCCATCACCATAAAAGTAAGATAATTCAAAATACGGCGGGCGAACCCGGCGTTGGCAGCCAGGTAGGTCTTGACCCGATATATTTCAATGCCATCCATGAATTCCCGGGTAAGCCCGCGATTGACATAGCCGGGATATAGCACCCCGTTGGGATGGTTGGGATGGTTGGTGACCACGGTTACCTTGACCCCGGCTTCCTGGGCCCAGCACCGGGCGTGCTCATAGGTCCGGGAAGCAGGAGCATTGACCTCCGGGGGGAAATAATGGCTCAGGAAAAGGATGTGCATCGCAGTCCAAATTCCCCTTGACGGGAAAATTCCCCCTGCATCACCAAACAGGGTCTCTCTGCCGCCAAGCCAAATTGCGGGTAATACTCACTGGCGGTGACTTCCACCGCGGCTCCCCACGCCTCCAGCCGGAGGCGGTCATTAATGACCAGACCCCCGTCCCCCCCGGCTTTGAGGTTCACCTTGGGGGCGCAATGAAAAAAAGCCTGGAAGTGGTGCCTGCCAGGGCCCTGGACCCGATCCCGCAATTCAAACCCGCCATCCAGCAGGGTAACCGTCCGTTCATGAAATAATCCCCGCCGCCATTGGGCAAAGCCGGTGTGGCCGCAGCTTAAGGAATTGCCCTGCCGGCGGAACCCCTGGGGATGCCCCCGGCGCCCCATGCGAAAACTCTTCCACAATTCCGCCTGTTCCAAACCGTCCAGGACCACGGTATTGTGGGCGGCAGTTCCCCGTGCATAGGCGCGCCGCCGCCCTTCCTCGTACTCATAGACCCCGGTATCCGTGAAGATTTTTTCCCCCTCAAGATCCAGGAGCACCGAGAGCATATCGCAGTGGGCATGGGCCTGGAGATAATCCGGCCCCAGGAGGGCGGTGTCAAACAGCAAGCGCATGGGGCCATGGGACAGCACCCAGTATCCCGACAGACACCGCCCCTGCCAGCCGCGGCCCAGGTCTGCGGCGGGATAGGCGGCAGCAGGTTGAATCCCCAGTCTTCGGGCGTAGGCTCCCAGGTCCTTAAATTCCGGGGCAATGCCGTAGGCCGCATCATTCAATAAGGGGATCTGCCCCCCTTGATCCACCATGGCCTCCAGCCAGCCCAGGGCGGCCCCGGCCGTCTCTCCGAGGCTGGGAAGGCTTTCCCGGTCCAGGGTTGCTCCGCCGGCTTGACAAAGGTTGATCAGGTCCAGGAGGTCCTCCACCGCCAGGGCGTGATACATGGCGGAAAGCTCGAAATGGCCGCCATCCGGCAAAAACTGTTCCGGGAGCTCCGTTAAGACGATCTTCCGGCCCAGCCCGGCCAAACTCTCGTCTGCCAGATATCTCCCGGCAAACCACAACGCCTTGCCATTGGCCAACAGATGATTCCCCAGATGCAGGTACTCGATTTGCTTGGTTAAATTTAGCACCTGCAAGGCCAGGCTGGCCAAAATCTCGGCCGGGGGCGGGCCCTTGGCGGCCAGAAATTTGATCCAGTTCACCAGGCGCAATGACAGCGGGTACGGTTCCCAAGCCACGCCCCTGGAGGCCGCCGGACAGCCTTGGAGCCAGCTCCGCATGAGAGCCAGGCCGGTGGCAAAATCCAGGTCCGGCTGCTGCAGATAAGCAAAATAATGGAGATTATACTGCCAGAGGTGTGGCAGCCCCGGTGCCTGCCAATCAATGGGCCAGCCCAGGTCATGTTCCCGGTTGAGAAACCGGAAACGCCCCTGCCCCAGATGGGTTTTGGCCGGGACCGGCCCGGGAACCAGGGGCAACGGGCGCACCCGGGAGGGCACCGGCCCGTCCTTGGCCAGGCGCACCGGCAGCAGATGGCGCCGGGCCTGGTGGTAAATCTGGATCAGCTTGAGATGGCGGATGGTCTCCCCGTAACGCCTGGCAGTGGTCAACAGGCTCATGTCAGAACCTAAAATTCCCAATTACCGCAGCAATGCGTTCCCCCGCATTGCCGTCCCAGAGTGGCGGCACGGTCCCCGGTTTACTCTCTCCGGCCAAAATGCGGGAGACTTCCGCTTTGAGGCGCGCCCCATCAGCGCCCACCAGAATATTGGTACCCAACTCCACCGTCACCGGCCGCTCGGTATTGGGCCGCATGGTCAGACAGGGAACTCCCAAATAGGTGGTCTCTTCCTGAACCCCGCCGGAATCGGTAATCACCAGCCTGGCATGCCGTTGCAAGGTTAAAAAATCCAGATAACTGAGGGGATCAATCAAGGTAAACGAGGCCTGGGAGGGGGCAAAGCCGAGATTTTGCAAGTTCTGGCGGGTGCGGGGATGGATGGTAAAGATGAGGGGCAGTCGCCGGCTGATTTCATCCAGGGTTTCCATGATCTCAACCAGCATTTCCGGGGCATCCACATTGGCCGGCCGGTGCAGGGTAACCAGCCCGTAACTTTGGGGCGCCGGCATTACTGGCGGCCGGCGCTGTTCCGTCTCCGGCAACAGTCTGACGAGGGTATCGATCATCACGTTGCCCACCAGATAAATTTTCTCCGGGGCAACTCCTTCCCGCTGCAGATTTTCATTGCCATCGGCGGAGGGAGTGAACAGCAGGTCTGCCACCTGATCGGTGAGCAGGCGGTTGATCTCCTCCGGCATGCTGCGGTCAAAGGAACGCAGGCCAGCCTCCACATGCCCCACCGGGATCTTGAGCTTGGCGCAGACCAGGGCGGCGGCCACCGTGGAATTGACATCGCCATAGACCAGCACCAGGTCGGGCTGCTGCGCCAGCGCCACTTCTTCAAAGCGCATCATGATATGGGCGGTCTGGACCGCGTGGGAGCCGAAACCCACTTCCAGGTTGACGTCGGGGGCCGGCAACCCCAACTGCCGGAAGAAAATCTCGGACATATTGGCGTCATAATGTTGCCCGGTATGGACCAGGGTCTGGCTGCCCCCGGCGTGACTAGCCAGGGCCCGCATCACCGGCGCGGCTTTCATAAAATTGGGCCGGGCGCCCACAACGTGTAAAATCTTAACTTGCATGGCTACCCAAGGCGGCGCATCCAGGGTGGTAAAATTTGCTTGGATCGTCCAAGGAGGGTGACTTAAAGATCCCTAAATCAAGCAATCCCGACGGTCACTCGTTAACCAAAACCACCGGCTCGTTGGCGGCCAGGCTGAGATGGGCGGCCAGGGTCACCTCGGTGGCATGCACCGCCTCCGCAAAAGTCATGGGCTCAGGCCCCTTGCCGGTCAAAAAAGCGGTGAACGCCAGCCACTCGGCGGCATGGCCCTTATCCTGGCGCAGTCTCGCCCAGCGCCTGACCCGCTTGCGGCCCTGGCGCAGGTCCAGGGAGCGAAAATCGTCCAGGCGGGCAGCTAACCCGCCGCCGAACACTTCCAGGACCTCTTTGCCGAATCCTTTGTCGCCGCCGGCCGCATAGAGGATGGTGCCCAGAGAGCCGTTGGCGAACTCCAGCACCACCAGGAAATTATCCGGTGGATGGCTGCCCTGGTCCGGGAGCGCCTGGGAGGTCACCCGGCGCACCCCGGCGCCGGCCAGATAGATCAAGAGATCAATGAAATGGCAGCCCTCGCCCAAGAGGCGGCCACCCCCTTGTTCCGGGTCCTGGGTCCAGTGGTTCGGGGGGACGTAGCCCGCATTGACCCGGTAGTGGAGCATGAGCGGTTCCTGGACCTGGCGCAAATGCCCCTTGAGTTCCAGGATAAATGGGGCAAAACGGCGATTGAAGCCCACCATTAAATATGGCGCTGAAACCGCCTCGGCGGCGTTCACCGCCTGATTTTGGCCGGCCTGATAGGCGGCAATGATGGCAGCCAGTTCCTGCTCCGTCAGGCAGAGAGGCTTCTCCACGAAGACGTGCTTGCCGGCTTGCAAGGCGGCGATCACCTGGGGGGCGTGCAGGTGATGCCGGGTCAAAACCGCTACGGCATCAATGGTGGGATCAGCCAATAATTCCTGGGGGTCCGTGGTGCAATGGGCGAACCCGAACCGGTCCGCCGCGGCCCGGGCGCTGACCCCGCCGCTGCTGGCGATATTCACCAGCTCCAGGGACGCCACTTTTTTTAGCGCCGGAAGCAGGGTGGCAGCGGCAAAATTGCCGGCCCCCAGCACCCCGAGACGCACCCGCGCCAGCGGCGGTGAGCCCACGGCCCGGGGGCAAGTGGCCGGGGAAACCTGGGGCGGTTGGCGCAAGGCAATCTTCTGGCCGAGCTCGGGGGCCTCCGGATAGGTGAGCAGGACGCCGAGAAACGGCTCCCCGGTGTTACCCGAGATCAACTCATAGGCCTTGGGGGCCTCGCCGATGGGGAAGCGGTGCGAAATCAAAGGCCGGACGTTCACTCGGCCTTGGGCCAGGAACTGCACGAAAGCCTGCATATTGCGATTTTCAGTCCACCGCACATAGCCGATGGGGTAGTCCTGCCCCTTTTCTTCATATTCGGG
>DASWLF010000079.1:0-19423 GCA_036396255.1 Desulfobaccales bacterium | reverse complement strand
ACTGGCGCAGTTTCAGGTCTTGGGCTGATTGGCGTGACCTCCCCCTGAGGCGTCGACAGACCTGGGATTTTCCTCCTATAGCAGCATTATTCAGGAAAGGCAAGGAAAAAATGATTCTTATATTTTTACGTAATCATTATTTCTTTGCATTACCCGGAAGTATTATTAATATGAACCGGTAGTAAACGCGCCGAACCAATTAACTGAGCCAGCATGGATAGGTAAGGATGCACTTCTTAATGGACCAGTAAGGCCTTAAAGTTGTTGAAAAACAGGTTCTTTCTTCTCAGTCTGAACGCAGTGAAGAGTTTCATCATTGTGACCTGCCGAGATCCTTCCCGTCGGCTGGAATGACAAGCAACCCATAATAGATTTTCTTCAATAAGTCTGTCGGATAACCATTTTACAATTTCCGATGATGCCGTTACCTCCAATGAACCGGACGGCCGGAGGGAGGAGGCGGCAGCCGCTTCGGGAGTAACCCGCGGAGCTTCTAACCCTCCGGATTCTCCCCCCTCACCCCAATGTAGGAGAGGGAATTTTCTGGATTCTCATAATCTGCCCATCCCCTCACCATTAAGTTGAAGGGTTATTTTAGCGGGGGGATATTCTCGCAATTTCCTTGCCGGACACTGCTGCGCCCACCCCCCCTTTATAAAAGGGGGGTTAAAACCCTGCTTTTAATTTCATAATCAATGGCGAGGCCCTGGACCAAGCCCCTCCCGGGGGAAGCTCGGCGGCGTGGAGTTCTCAAAGCAGGCTTGCAAGCGGGCATAGTTCTGCCGGGAGTCGAATTCCCGGGCCACCAGGTCCCGGCCGGCCTGGGCCCGGCGGCGGCCCTCGGCGGGGTCTTTTAGGGCCGCCAGGATGGCCCCGGCCAGGGCCTGCGGGTCCTGGGGGGGCACCAGCCAGCCCGTTTCTCCCGGCACAATCACCTCGGGGAGCCCCGACACCGCGGTGGCCACCACCGGCACCTCATGGGCCAAAGCCTCCAGCACCACGTTGGGGATGCCGTCCCGGTCCCCCGAAGGGGCGATGATGCTGGGCATGACCAGCAGGTGGGCCCCGGCCAACAACTGCGGCACCTCCCGGTGCGGGATGAAGCCGGGCATGGTCACCCGGTCCCCCAGGCCGTATTGCTGCACCAGGGCCGCCAGGCGACGGCGCTGGGGCCCGGCCCCGGCCAGGGTGAGACGGAAATCCACTTTCTTCTCCGCCAGCAGGCGGCAAGCCGCCAGCAGCAGGGGAAAACCTTTTTTGGCCACCAGGCGGCCCAGGGCCAGCAGCCGGAAGGGCGGACCCGCCGGGGGGGCGGCGGCGGCCTGGGGCCCCAGGGCGACGCCGTTATAGATGTTCACCAGCTTGGGGGCCGCCTCCGGGGCCAGGCCGGCCAGATAGCTCAGGTTGGACCGGGTGTTGGTCCTGACGAAAACCGCGGCCGCCAGCTTTTCCCCCAGGGCGCCGTCCGGCGGGTGCAGGTCGTAGGCCCGGGCGCTGAAGCTGAAGGGGATGCCACTGAGATGCGAGGCCACCCAGGCCGCGGTGGCGGGGCCGTCGGCCCAGGGGGCGTGGATGTGGTCGATGCGGTCGCGGCCAAAACGCCGGGCCAGATGCACCCCGGCCAGGGCGGCCCAGAGAGCTTCGCCCCCGGTCACCGGGTGGCGCCACCGCCTGAGCAACACCTGCCGCAAAAATCTTCCCGCCCCCGGGGCCCCATGGCGCCCGAGGCGCCATAAGTCGCGTAACAGCGTCCCCAGGGCCGCGGCGCCCAGATGGGTAACCGGCGCCGCCGCCGGGCCCATGCCGGCGAGGCGCCCGGCCGGCCGGGGCCCGTAAAGGGTGTAGACCCGGACCTCCAGGCCCAGGCGCACCAGGGTGTTGACTTCATTCAGGACGAACGTCTGGGAAGGCTCCGGAAACCAGAGGAGGATGTAGGCAACCCGCATGGTCAGTTTTCGGTTTTCAGTTTTCGGTTTTCGGTTTTCATGAACCTCAGGGGACTTCTTCTTGGGATTAGAGCCTCGGCCTGCACCCTTTGAGGTTTGGTCAAATCTTTCCTTGAAGGAGGCCTTGCAGCACCTCCTGGTGGCGCCGGGCCATGGCGGTTAGGGAAAAGTCCTGCTGAACCCGGCGCCGTCCCGCCTGGCCGAAGGCCCGCCGGGTCTCGCCGCTCCCCAGCAGCTGGGAAATGGCCGCGGCCAGGGCCGGGGCGTCTCCCGGGGGCGCCAGCCAGCCGGTGCAGCCCGGCGTCACCATCTCCGGCAGCCCTCCCACCCGGGTGGCCACCACCGGCAGGCCCGCGGCCATGGCCTCCAGCACCACGTTGGGCAGGGCTTCGGCCACGCTGCTCAGCGCCAGGAGACTGGCCCGGTGCAGCAGGGGCCGCAAGTCGGGCCGGGCCGCGAGAAACCGGACCCGAGCCGTCAGCCCGAGATCCTGCACCAGGCGGCCCAGGGGCTCCTTCAGGGGGCCATCCCCCACCAGCCACAACTGCGCCTCAGGATGCTCGGCCGCGCTTAGCCGGAAGGCGCGCACCAGGGTGCCGGGGTCTTTGTCCGGGACCAGGCGAGCCACCGACAAAATTACCGGCGCTAAATCCTGCCTGATGACCGGAGGACAGAAATAATCCGCATCCACCCCGTTCTTGATCACCGTGACCCGGTGGGCCGGCACCCCATGGCGGTTGATGAGCACCGCCTGCAGGGCCGCGCTGTTGCACAGGAGGTGGTGGGCCAGGGGCCACAGCAGGCTCTCGTGCTGCCTCCGGGGGGCGCCGCCGCCCCGGCAGTTGCCCACGATTAGGGGCACCCGGGCCAGCCGGCCCCAGAGGCGGCCCCAGATATTGGGAACCACGGTGAAGGGCAGCAACACGTCCATGGGGTTAGCCCGCAGGCGCCGCCAGAGGTTGGCCAGGGCCCCGGGCCCCACCCGGTGCCGCCGGGAAAGCCACGCCAGCCGAAGGCCGAAGTCCCGGGCCAGCGGCAGGAGGTCGTCGCCCCCGGCCAGGAGCCAGACTTCCACCCGGAACCGCCGGGGATCCAGGCGCCGGGCCAACTCCAGGGCCTGGCGCTGGGTGCCGCCGAAGCTCAGGTCTTGCAGCAGAAAGACGGTGTTAGCCGGACGAAGGCCAACGGTATTTTTAAACGTTTGGCTCAATGGGTGAGAGATTCACTTTGCTCAGGATGACTAAATGGCCGCTATTAGCCTTTCTGGCTAACGGCCATAATTTGCGCTTACAATGAAGCATGGAATTTAAGGACGGCGGGCACGGAGGCCCGCCCCACCATTGCCCGGCTTTTTTAGGTAGGGCGGCCGTCTCTGGCCGCCTCCAAGTCTTTCCGGTGAACTGATATTTTCAGGCAAAATATGACTGACGCCCTGGACCAAAACTCCTATCTTTTCCGGCAGGGGAGTCGGGGCCATAGGCCCCGCCTTCCCTGCCGCGATATGCGGGTTGGGAGGGGGTGTGGGGGAGGTCAGGAATTTTTTTGTAAGTATCCCTGGCCCTCCCCCATAACCCACCTCAATACCCCATGAGGCCGCAGCAGCGGGTGCACACGGGCATCAGGCCCTGGGTGGCCAGGCTGCGGCGAAATTCCCGGTACGCCGGAGAGTTCCACAGTTCGGTAATGGTGGCGTCCTTGAGGTTCCCCACCACGTAGTCGTGGTAGTCCCGACAGGGGGAGAGGTCGCCGTTGCTGTCCACCTCCACCGCCTGGTAAATGGAGATGCACTGGTTAAAGCCGAACCGGGCCCGGTGGTCGGTGTAGTAGGTGCGGAGGTTCTCCGCCCCGGTGATGTGGGGGAGCAGGGTGACCGGCGGGGCTTCCCCCCGCCGCGCCAGCTCCAGCAGGCCCTGCAACTGCCGGTCCAGCTCCCGGTAATCATCGGGCCGCCAGCCGCCCACCCAACCCCGGGGGAGGCTCGGCGTGAACCCGAAGCGCCGGGAAAAATCGGCTTCGTGGGCCTTGACCCGTTCCTCATCAATCCACCAGGCCAGGTAAAAGACGAACAGGTCCACCCGGTCCCGGAAGGATTCGTAAATATCCAGCAGGTGCCGGTAATTGCTCCGGGAAATGGTGGTGAGGGAGGCAATCAGGGGCAGGTTGCGGCCCTGGGCCCGACGCTCCCGGCGTACCGCCGCCAGGCCCGCCTGGATGTCGGCGAAATTGTCCGCGGCCCCCACCGCCGGCCGCGCCTGGTTGTGCAGGGCGGCGTCGGGGCCGTCGATGGACACCTGGAGCAGGAACATGGGGGCCCGCACCAGGCGCGGGGCGGCCCCGGCGATGCCGGTGCCGTTGGTGGCGATGGAGCAGGGTAGTCCCAGGGCCGTGGCCCGCTCGATCAACTCCAGGGTACCTTCGTAAAGCATGGGCTCGCCGCCCCAGAGGTAGACGGTGGGGCGGTGGCCGTGGCCCACCAGGTCCTCCAGCACCTCCAGATAACGCCCCGGCGGCACCTCATTCTGTTTCAGTTGCCGCAGGTTCTTGCCGTGGAGAAACCCCTGGTCCCCCCACTGGCCGCAGGTGTGGCAGCGCAGGTTGCACAGGTCGGTGATCCTGATGCTCAACTGGCGGATCTTGTTGGCCCACCCCTCCTGGGCTCGGGGGTATAGCAGGTTGAAGAGCCACTTTTCCCCCTGCAAGGTCAACAGCTTGGAGGCGATCCAGGGATGCTGCGCCAACCGCCGGAAGTTTTTCGCCACCATTCCCAGCGAGATCCTGCTCCGGGTGCTCATGTTTTTTTCAGTTTCGAGTTTCGGGTTTTGAGTTTCGAATTTTTAGTTTTCTGTTAGTGATTAAGAAAATGTGCCTTGCTTCTAAGCTATGTCAAGAACATCCTTTTGAGAATGGCTTTGGGATTATGATTGAACGCGATATAATGCAGTCGGCAATAAAATTCTAACATGTATTTTGCATTTATATCAGAATTTCAGCCCAAAACCCAAAACTCGAAACCAAAAACTCGAAACTCGAAACCCAACTTCATGCAAGCCCTGGTATATTACCGCTCGGTGCCGCGCTACCTTCTCTCCAGGGCCCTGAACCGCCTCTGGCCCCGGCATTTCTTCGCCCGGGTGGCGCCTTTGAGATTGCAGGAGGTGCCGTTGGCGCCCCCGGGGCCGGAGTGGGTGGTGCTGCGCAACCGGTTGTGCGGCATCTGCGGCTCGGATCTCCGGCTCCTGAAGGGGGTGGAATCCCTGCTGCTGGAGCCCTACGCCGATTTCCCCGCGGTGCTGGGCCACGAAGTCCTGGCCGAGGTGGCGGAGGCGCCGGCGGACTCCGGCTGGCGTCCGGGTGAGCGGGTGGTGGTGGAGCCCGTCCTCTGCTGCGAGGTGCGGGGGTTGCCGCCCTGCCGCTTCTGTTCCCAGGGCCGCTACAACCTGTGCGAAAATTTCAGCCGGAGGGACGCCGGCCTGGCCCCGGGAGTCATCCTGGGCTACAACCGGGACGTGGGGGGCGGTATGGCCCCGTTCATGGCGGCCCATCCCAGCCGGCTGGTGCGGGTGCCGGAGAACGTCCCCGATGAGGCGGCGGTCCTCACCGACTCCCTGGCCTCGGCCCTGCAGCCGGTCCTGGACCACTACCCGGAAGACGGCCACACCGTGGTGATTTACGGCGCCGGCATCATCGGCCAGCACCTGGTGCGCCTGTTGCGGGCCCTGGGCTCCGGGGCCCGGCTGGTGGTGGTGGCCCGTTATCCTTTCCAGGAGGCCCTGGCCCGGGCCGGCGGCGCCGACCTGATCCTGTCGCATCCGACCCGGGCGGAGTTGGGCCAGGCCGTGGGGGCCCGCCTGGTCCCCACCACCCTGGGGGGCGGCAACCTGGAAGGGGGGGCCGACCTGTTCTTCGACTGCGTGGCCAGCAGGCACTCCCTGCAAGAGGGCCTTCTGGCCTTGCAGGGCCGGGGCGCCTACGTCATGGTGGGCACCGCCGGCTCCCTGGGCCGGGTGGACTTCTCCAGCCTGTGGTTTAGGGAACTGCGCCTCACCGGGTCTTCCATGTATGCCCACAGCCGCTTTGAGGGGCGTCAGGTCCGCACCTATCAAAAAGCCGTGGACCTGCTGGCGGGAGGCTATCCCACCCAGGGCCTGGTGTCCCACGTCTTCCCCCTGGGCCAGTACCGGCAGGCCTTGCAGGCGGCCTTTGACAAGCGGCGGCACCGGAGCGTCAAGGTGGCCGTCGACTTGCGGGATCAGAAGTCATCGCCGTAAAGAAATTTTGGTGGCCGGGCCCACCCTGCATTTGGTTTTGCCGAAACCCAGACCGGTTGGCTTGCCGCCGGGTGGCCTCAACCAAGAGTGGGCTGAATTTACTTTTTTACCGAAAACCGAAAACTGAAAACCGAAAACCTGAAATGAAGCTGGTGATCAGCATCGACGTGGAGGAAGAAGGCCTGTTTTTCGGGGACTATCCCCGGACCCCGCCGGGGGTGAGCAATGTGGCGGAGCTCCGGCGCCTGGAGTTCATCCCCCGGGAATTCGGCTTCCCCCTCACCCTGCTGGTCAGCTACCATGCGGCCCTGGACCCCGGGGCCTGCCGGATTCTGGCCCCCTGGCAGGAGACTCACGGGGCCGAGATCGGCGTCCATCTCCACCCCTGGAATACCCCGCCGTTTGCCGACCTGCCCCACCCTGAACCCATCTCCTCGGAGTTGCTGCCCATGTCCCTGCTGCGGGACAAATTGGCGGGCCTGGTGGGCCAGGTGCGCCGCTCCCTGGGGGTTACGCCCACCTCCTTCCGCATGGGGCGGTTGGATTGGGGCCCCAAGATCATGGCCTTGCTGCCGGGGTGCGGCCTCCGAGTGGACAGCAGCATCGCCCCCCTCACCGATAAAAGCAGCCGCGCCGAAGACTTCCTGGCGCCGGCGGACCCGTTTTTCCTCCCGGGCCTGGAAGGGGCGCCCTTGCTGGAAGCTCCCCTGACCCTGGTGCCGCTGCTCCCCGGCACGGCCCGGGCAATTTACCGCCTGTCCGGGGCGCTGCCCGGCGCCTGGGGCCGGAGGGTGCGGGGCTGCTTCCGCTACCTCGGGGCCGCGGGCCTTCAGCCGGCCTGGTTCCCCCTGGCTTCCATGAAACTGGCGGCGCACCTGCATCGCCGCCGGGGCGGCCAGGTGCTCACCATGTCTTTCCACTCCTCTGAGCTGCTGCCCGGGGCCAGCCGGCTCTTTCCCACGGAAGAGGCGGTGGGCCGGTTGGTGGCCAAGCTCCGGAGCTTCCTGGCCTGGCTGGTCAAGACCTGGCCCGTGCAGGGGGCGACGCTGTCGGATTTATATGGGGATTACTGCCAGAGGGAAAGTTAACGAGAAAGAGATCGCGGTTAAGGTTGGGAGGTCTGGTGGGGCGGGCCTCCGTGCCCGCCCATTTCTAAGCAATCGGTGGAACCAGCGGCGGGTACGGAGGCCCGTCCCACTTCACTTCTCTGGGGAGGCCGCGGTGGGAGGAGAAACCGGCGCGGTGGAGTTCGGGGCCGGTTCGAAGTAATAGGTGCCGGGCTTGAGTCCCCGGCCCGTGGGGGAAAAGATGGGGAACTGGGCCCAGCCCAGTTTCTGCAAAACGAACTTCACGGAAGTGATGACGACCCCCAGGCCGTATTTCACGCTGCGGGGGAAATTGATGGAAGAGGCCTCGGGGAAATAGCGGGTGGGACAGGAAGCCTCCCCCAGGGGGAAATCGAAATAGATGATCTGGGCCAGCATTTCGTTGTCAAAGACGAAGTCGTCGGAATTCTCCAGCAGCGGCAGGCTCTCCAGGACCCGGCGGGAGAAGGCCCGGAAACCGGTGTGGTATTCGGAAAGTTTGGCCCCCAGCAGCAGGTTCTGGAACAGGGTGAGGATGCGGTTGAACACATACTTGTAAAAAGGCATGCCCCCCTGCCGGGCCTTGCCTCCCAGGATCCTGGAGCCGATGGCCGCCTCGTATTCGCCGCTGGCCACCAAACCGGCCAGAGCCGGGATGATTTTGGGGGAGTACTGGTAATCGGGGTGCACCATGACGACGATGTCGGCCCCCGAGGATAAGGCCTCGGCGTAGCAGGTCTTCTGGTTGCGGCCGTAGCCCAGGTTGCGCTGGTGGACAAAACAGCGGATGCCCAGCCGCTGCGCCACTTCAATGGTTTCGTCGTGGGAGGCGTCGTCCACCAGCAAGACCTCGTCCACCACATCAAAAGGGATGTCTTGAAAGGTGCGCTCCAGGGTCCGGGCCGCGTTGTAGGCGGGCAGGACCACCAGGATTTTTTTATTAGCCAACATTGCTTTTAATTCTCCCAATTATCTGCTACAATAAACCGTTAAGAGATTGGGGGTAGATTCAGTCAATAAAACCTGGCGTCTGCCAGGGTAGGCAGGTCAGAGCAACATCCGAGTTTCCGGGGGGATGGCGGATGTCGGCACGATGCAGCCCAACCACGATCGTACCCTTGTTTGCTCCCCGCGCCACACTCCTTAAAGTTCATACCGTGAATTTCCACAAAATGCAAACTGTGAGGCGAACCCTGATTGCGGTGCCCGAGGTAACCTCACCTGATTGCGGTGAAGCCGAGAAATATGGAAGGATCTGAGGCAATTACCCCCCAGGGGGGTTTAAGTTGTTTCCCCATGGGGCCGAATCTAACCTCAAGTGCAAAAATTCTGGGGATTGATGGGAGCGGCAACTAGATTACGTCCATGGCCAACCAGACCTTACCCTCTGCCAGGCACGACCTGAAGGTGGCCCTGCTGCTGCTGGCGGTGCCGGTCCTCATCTTCTGGCGGCCCATTTTTTTTTATATCCTGGATGACTGGACCGCGCTCATCCAGATGGCGGAGCTCCCCTTTGGGCAGTACCTGGTCAGGCCCGACGGGGAACAGTGGTTTCCCTTCTTCCACCTGATCTTCTATGGATTGGTGAAAACCGCGGGAGAAAAATATTATCTCCTGGTGTTGGTCAATTGCCTGGGCACCGGCGCCAATGCCTTTCTGCTCTACCTCTTTTTCCGGCGCCACTGGAGTTGGGGCCTGGCCCTGACCTTGAGCCTACTCTATGCCGGCGCCGCGGTGCATCACGCTATTGCCTGGAACGGCTTCTACGTGGGCTACCTTCTCAGCCTGGGCTTCTTTTTGGGGGCCCTGCTGCTGACCGACAGTTATCTCAAGACTTCAGGCGGGGCCAAGCTCTGGGGCATCGGTCTCTGCGCCGGGCTTTCGGTACTTTCGCACAACTATCCCCTCACCGGCCTGGCCGCCTTGCCGCTGTATGCCCTCATCATGGGGGAGGGGGAGGGGCGGGGGAAATTCTGGCCCCTGGCCTTCGTCGTCGGAGCAGTGTACCTGATCTTTGCGGTAGGCTATTATAAATACGCCGGGGTTTCCGCCGCCACCAGCCACAATCTGCGGGTGTTTTCCGGCCTTCCCGGCCTGGCCTATCTGACGCATTTGCTGTACGGAGCCTTCCTGTCGCCGTTTTTCTATCTGTTTTGGGGGCATTACCACTTCCCGGTGGCGGCCTACGTCGCCGGCGTCAGCCTCATGGCCCTAAGCCTGGCCGTGGTCTGGGGCTGGGGCGGCTCCCCGGAAAAACGCCTGGTGCTGTGGGCCCTCCTGGCCAATGTCCTGCCTTTTATCCTGGTATCTTTGACCCGGTATCAACGCTCCGTAAACCAGGCCTTCGTGGCCCGCTACGGCATCTTCACCCTCATCGGCGCCCTGATTCTGGTGGGCACCGCCTGGCGGCTGGCGCACCACCGAATGCCCCAGAAGCGCTGGTTTCACCTGCTCACCCTGGCTTTGCTGGGGGCCATGGCCTATGGGCAGATTTTCACTCTGCCCCGCTGGCATGATAAATATCTGGAGATGAGCCGGGCGGCCAGGACCTGTTACCAGAAGCTCAACCACGAACCGGAACTGGCGGGGGCCATCCCGGCGGAAGAGTACCGGAAGTTTTGCCCCACGGCCCACCCAGCCCTCACCCGCAGCCAGGCTGCGGCCATTCGCCGGTTTTTAAAGGACCCCCCGGAGAGGTCATGACCTCAGGAAGCTATTTTTCCAGCATGGTTAGCAACGGTGTAGGCTACAGCCAGGTTCCAGGTTTACCGCGGCGGGGAGGGGCCTTAACTTTAGCGTCGGGGCTCCGGTCTAATTTACGACCCTTAACTTCAGCCGCCAAATTACTTGACATTTCTGGTCTTAGAGAGACAGAATATCACCATGACCCAGGGGGGCACAAGGGCACGGTCTGGAAGTCAGAGCCGCGGCATGGCGGCCTTTAGCAGGGGAACTTTTTTGGGTGATTACCTCTTAATGCTGGGTAATCTCTGGGAAACCTGCTATAATGCCGATAATTTGGGGAAAAAATGTATATTGCCTAAAAGAGTTATGGAGAAAATGAGTGAGAGTGTGGTAGGATGCCCCATAAATTACTTAAAATGTCAGTTTATTGCCAGGCAGGATGGTAAATCTCATTGACATTTTATCAAGATAGAAATAAAAAGGTGTAAACCTACCGGAGGGGGAGGGGGTAGAATCCTTTTATGTCACTAAGAAATCGCTGCCAACCTTTTGCTCTTATGGTCCAAGACGCCAGGGAACAAGGGATTTACCCTTACTTCCGGCCCATCGACCGATCTTGGGGCACAGAAGTGGAGGTGTCGGGCCGGCGTCTGATTATGATTGGGTCCAACGACTATCTGGGGTTTACGCATGATCCCAGGGTAATCGAGGCGACGGCCAAGGCTGCCCGCCGCTGGGGGAGCGGTCCCGGCGGTTCCCGATTTCTGTGCGGCAACTTGACCGTGCACGAGGCCCTGGAGGAACGCCTGGCTGCCTTTGTGGGCAAGAAAAAGGCCGTGGTCCATGCCACCGGGTTCACCACCAACCTGGGGGCCATCGCCTGCATGCTTACTCCCCAGGACATGATTGTGTGCGACCGGGAAAACCATGCCAGCATCTTCGAGGGCTGCCAGGCTTCTCGAGCTCGGCTCATCCCCTTCGCCCACAACGATGCTTCGGCAGCGGCCCGGAAGTTGGCTGCGGCCCGCCAGAAAAACGCCAATGGCTGCGTGCTCCTGATCACCGAAGGGGTGTTCAGCATGTCCGGCGACTTGTCGCCCCTGGACGAGCTGGTGGCGCTTAAAAAGACCTACCCGGATTTGCTGCTGTATCTGGATGACGCTCACGGATTGGGAGTGATGGGCCGCGGGGGACGGGGGACGGCCGATCATTTCGGGCTCACGGCCGAAGTGGATTTTATCATGGGCACGTTCAGCAAGGCCCTGGCTTCCATCGGCGGTTTCATCGCCGCGGACGACGAGGCCGTGTTGGAGTATCTGCGGCACCATTCCAAGCCCTTGATCTTTTCCGCGGCGCTGCCCGCCAGCAATGCGGCCACCGTGTTGGCCTGCCTGGATATCCTGGAGCAGGACCCGGACCGGGTACCCCGCCTGTGGGAAATCACCCGGCACGTCCACGCCGGCTACCGGGAGATGGGGCTGGTCACCCGGCACTCCAAGACGCCTATCATCCCCATTTACATCGGGGCGGAAGAGAAAGCCTTCCTATTTGCCCGAGAGATGTTCGAAAACGGCGTGTTCGCCCTGCCCGCCATTTATCCCGCGGTACCCCGGGGACAGGCGGTGATCCGCACGGCTTACATGAGCACGCACAAAAAAGGCCAGATCGACTACGTCTTGGAAGTCCTGGAACGGCTGGCCAAGAAGCACCGCATCCGAGCTTGCGACCTGGCCCAGCCGGAGCCTTTTCTGGAGGAGGACGATTTTTCCGGCACCTTCCCCAGCCAACCCGGCTCCGCGGTCAGCATGATCGGCGAGTGAAGCGGAGCATGGGCGAGGGCGCTGACGTTGAGGCTCAATGACCTCTTGTGCGTAAGTGTCCGTCAGGTAGTGCGCCATCGGCGCCGCTATCTGGGGGTGGTCCTGGCTATCGCCCTGGGCGTGGCCGGGTTCATCACCGTGGTCACCATGAGCCGGGAGGTCAAGAAGAACTTCAACGAGGACCTGGACCTCATTGGCGGGGTCACGGTCATCAGGATCTATTTCGATAATGCCAGGTCCTACCGGCCCCAATGGTTCCGGGACCAGACCCTGGCAGCCCTGCTCCACCTGGAGGGGGTCAAGGAACTGAGCCTGGCCGCGGTGAAAGGCGGTCAGACCAATTATCACGGTCAACGTCACGGCTTTATGACCATGGCGGTGGACGAAGCCTTTTGGCAAGTCCGCAGCTTCTGGGCCAAGCGAGGCAGGCTGTTCGGTCCCGGGGAGGTCTTCGGGCGCCAGCGCGTCTGCGTCCTGGGAGCAGAACTGGCGAGAAAGGTCTTCGGCACCCAGGACGTCGTTGGCCGCTCCTTGGAGATCAACCAGGAACTGTACCGGGTGTCCGGGATCTTGGGGGGCGTAACGGACAGCGGCATGGCCAATTCCGCCTTCTTGCCCCTCACCACCGCCCAGGATCGTCTGCCGGGACAACTTCTCACCGACCGCCTCTATCTCCGCTGCCTCACCTGGGATGATGTGGCCCAGGTGGCTGCGGCAATCCCCAAAGTGATCGGCTCCCACCAGTCTCCCGAAGAGTTGCACGTGGAGGTTTCCTGGGAAGGCTTAAAACGGGTGCAGCAACTGGCCTGGTGGATCCAGTTCTTGATCTACCTATCCATCAGCGCCACTTTCATCCTGGGAGGGGTGGGCATCTGGAACGTGATGATGGCCGCAGTTACTTCCCGCACCCGGGAAATCGGCTTGAAAAAGGCCATGGGGGCCGAAGACAAGGATATCCTGGCCCAGTTCCTCTCCGAAGCCCTCTGTCTCAGCGGGGCCGCGGCCCTGCTGGGCGCAGGCCTGGGGCGGATCATGATGGAAATCATGGGGATCATGATCGGCAGCCGGCCGCCGGAAAATCTCTTTTTCCTCGGCCTGGCTCTGGCCTTCGTGTTTGCCGTAGTTCTGGGGGTGGGAGCCGGCCTCTATCCTTCCCTGCGGGCCAGCCGCATGGAAGTGGTGTCGGCTATTCGCTATGAATAATCTGGTCACCTCTGCCGAGACTAACGGTGCCCTGATCCGGGTCACTAACCTCTGCAAAACCTACGATAACGGCAGCGGCCTGATCCACGTGCTCCGGGACGTCAACCTGAAGGTGTACCCCGGAGAGATCGTGGCGGTGATGGGCCCCTCCGGCTCTGGCAAGTCCACCTTGCTGTTCATCCTGGGCATCTTCCTCCATCCCACCCGGGGTTCTTATTTTCTGGGGGGAGAAAACGTCCTCACTCTGGATCGCACGGGCCAGGCGGAATTTCGGCGCCGGCGAGTGGGATTCGTCTTTCAGAGTTGTGATTTGCTGGAAAACTCCACCGTGTATGAGAACCTGGAGTTTCCGCTCATTTACGCCGGCATGGACCGCAAAGAGCGTCCGGCCCGCATCGCCGCCGCCTTGGACAAGGTGGACCTGGGGCACCGGATGCACTATTCCTCCAACCGCCTGTCCGGAGGGGAGCGCCAGCGGGTGGCGGTGGCCCGGGCCCTGGTAAACCAACCGCAGGTCATCCTGGCGGACGAACCCACCGGTCAGCTGGACCGGAGCCACGGCCACCTTATCTTGACCCATTTTGGGGAAATCATTCGTGACGGTAAGACCTCCGTGGTGGTGGTCACCCACGATCCCGAAATGGCGGCCAGGTGCACCCGGGTCTGTTCATTGCAGGACGGCATCCTTAGTGAACAATGACCAGAGGGATGTGGCTCCTTCAGACCAAAACGGCCAAGAGCTGGACGGCCATTGCACCCCTCGAGACCTCGCGCCCCCATCCACTTAAACCTCGCCGCCCGATCCACTCGCCAAGGTTCTTCCGGGGACCCACTGCCGCGCTTAACGGCCTCTTGCTGCTTATGGTGTTGGTCATCACCGCGGGCGCGCCGTTGGGCCTGAACCTGTCCGCAGCCTGGGCGGCGGAGGAGTCTGGCAAGGCAGACACCAAGAGAGTGCTGGACTTCCAGGAAGCCGTCAGGATCGCGTTGCAGCAGTCGCCATATTTCGCCAAGAGCGCCCTGGACATTGAACTCAGTCGCCTGGACGAGTCCGACAGCAGATACGGCTTGCTCCCCACGGTCTCTTTCCGCACCCGTTATTATGTGAACCGCCCCAGCACCAATAACTCGGACGTGATCACCTTGCCTACCAACCCACCGGTGGTGGTGAACCAGTCCAGGGCGGTGCCCCAGGCATATTCCCTGGAATTTTATACCGACAGCTATAACCCGCTGGAGGCTTATTTCACTTTACAGGCTCGAAAATTGGTTACCAAAATGGCCCAATTCACCCATATCCAGATAATCTGCGATGGAATTCAGCGTCTTGGCAAGATGTTCCTGGATTTGCAATCCTTGAAAGAATTGGCCGATTATCAGAACAAAATCAATGACCTGGCCCGCAAGAATCTGGAATATATTGAGAACCGCGCCAGCCTGGGAACCGCCACCTCCCTGGAAGTCAGGGTAGCGAGACAAGAATTGGAAGTGGCACAGGCTGAGAAAAAGCGACTGGAATCCTCCCAAAAGAAGGCCAGGGAAAACTTGAAGTCCTTTTTAGGACTTAAACCATCCGAGGAGCTATCCCTGGACCTCCATGATGTTCGCCGGCAAATTTTAGGAACCTTCGACCCTAATACCGCCACCCTGGACCAGGCTAAGTCCAGGTCTTTTGAACTCAAGATCTATGAAGTGAGGAAACAACTCCAGACATTCAACATCACCGTGGCCAAGACTAGACTTCTGCCGAGCTTTATTGCAGGGGTTCAGAATCCGGACCCCTTGAGTTTAACTGCCGGGGGAGGTAATAACCTCTTTTTCTCCGTGGGTCTGCAAGTGCCGGTGTGGGATGGCTTAAAGCGGGTCCGCAATATCTCCCGGCAAAAGGCCATCCTGAAACAGTTCGGCGCGGAGAAGAATTTGAAGGAAATGGACCTAAGCGATGTCTGGGAAGCCGCCCAAGGCGAGATCCAGGAGGCCGCCTCAACCCTGAAGCTATCTCAAGGCCAGGAGGAACTGACCCGCCTCAAAGAACGACAAGCCGACATCAGTTATCAATCCGGCAGCATCCAACTGCCCGCTTATTTAGAAGGACAAAAGGCGGTGTTGGAGGCTAAAAAAGCCACGGTCACCAAGACCATGGATTACCATGCGGCAGTCTTGAAGCTGCGCTATATTTCCGGAGATTTGGGCCATAGTTATGTGGATCAGAGTTCCTGGCAGAATTAGATCGCTCCTGACCTTGGGGTGGCTCCTGGCCTTGGTTTTGGTGCTCATGGCGCCGGGTCCGGCGCCGGCGCGCAACCAGGCAGAGGTGTCCGCCCAGCCGCCCCCGCCATCCCCGGAGGTCGAAATTATTTTCAGCGGCAAACTGTTCTCCTCCCTTAAACGCCAGGTGGATCTGCCGTTCAAGGGGGTTATCACCGCGCTCCTGGTCAAATCCGGGCAGCGGGTGGCAGCCGGGGAAGTCCTGGCGAGATACCGCCTGACCCCGGAAGCCATCCTGGCCATCCGGCAGCGCCTGTTCCCCCTCCAGGTCTCGGAGTCGGAAGTTAAATTGGCCGAGGTGGAGCGGAGCCTGGCGCCCCTTAAGAACCGAAAGCGGGAATTAACCCAGCTGGTCCAGAAAAAGTTGGCCGCCCCCGACAGCCTGAGCATGCTCAACCGGGAGATCCAACTGGTGACCCAGGAACAGAAGGCCCTGAACGACCGCCTGCGTCAGGATCGCCAGACGCTCCAGGTGGATCGGGCCCTGTTGCAGGAGCAATTGGGCGACTCCGCCAAGAACGGGCAGGTTCCCCCGGAGGCCGCCCTGCGGGCGCCCATGGCCGGCTACGTTATTTGGATCAGCCCCGATCTGCGGCCAGGCGCGGAGCTGCTGCCCACTCCCGGAGTCTTTCTGGTGGGGGTGATGGACCCCATGGTGGTGCGGGCCCAAGCCTTCGAAATCGAGGCCTTGCAAACCAATCCGGGGGAAGAGGCGGAAGTGACCCTGGAATCCCTGCCCGGACGGAAGTTCGAAGCCAAGGTGAGCCGCGTCTCCTGGTCCTCTCAGACCCCTGGCCTGGATCAACCCTCGTACTATGACGTGGAATTATTGGTGCCTAACCCCGACCTCGCTCTTAAGGAGGGTTTAAAAGCACGCATCGTCTTCAAAAAATCGCGGTAACGAGGTTATGGTCATGGATTTTAGGGGGGTAATTAAGGTAGCCCCCGTCCAGGATGACGCGGCCTTACAGGAATTTCTCCGGCTCCCCTGGTCCATTTACCGGAACGACCCCCACTGGGTGCCTCCCATCCTTTCCCATCAGCGTGAGTTCCTGGATAAAGAGCGCGGTCCCTTCTTCGAATTTGGAGAGGCCCAGTATTTTCTGGCCCAGGTCGATGGCAGGCCGGCAGGCCGAATCTCCGCCCACGTCAACCGCCTCCACGATGAATATCATGGTCCTGACACCGGGTTCTTCGGGTTTTTCGAATCGATTCCGGACCAGGAGGTGGCCAGCGCCCTGTTCGAGGCCGCGGCGGCCTGGCTGCGGGAGCGGGGCAAAACCCGCCTGGTGGGCCCCTTGAATTTTTGTATTTACGATGAGATGGGCCTGTTGGTAGAGGGGTTCGATTCCATGCCGGCCCTCTTCCAGACTCACAACCCTCCTTATTATGAGGCACTGTTGACCACCTGGGGTCTCCGCAAGGCCTTCGACTGGCATGCCTATAAGCTCACCCACTTTCGGAAGGCCGCGCTGCCGGAGATGGAGCGGCAACTGGATAACATCTTGCGCGGCCAAAACCTCGTATTGAGAACTCTCCAACCCGGGGAACTGACCCGACGGGCCGACGAAATATATGAGCTCTTCAATGAAGCCTGGAGCCGCAACTGGGGCCACGTCCCCCTGACCCGGCGGCAGTTCCAGGATTTTCTGGACCAGATCAAAATTTTGCTGCGCCCCCAGTTAGTCAATCTGGTCCTGGACCACGACCGCTTGGTGGGCTTCGCCATCTCCCTGCTGGATATCAATCCCTTAATCCAAAAGTTGAACGGGCGTCTGTCTCTCTGGGGCAAACTGCGGCTGCTGTATCAGGCCAAATATGGGCCGATCCACAAGCTTCGGGCCCTGGTAATCGGGGTCAGCCAGCCTTACCAACGCCGGAAGCTGCACAATGCCATGATCCTGTTCAAGCATATGTACCTGATAAGGCACCACCATTGCAAGGAGGTCGATTTTTCCCTGATTCCGGAGAACCTCCGCCATTGGATCAAAGTGCTGCTGGCCTATGGGATCCAGCGGTATAAGGTCTTCCGTGTCTTTGCCAGAGAAATCTGAATATAGCCGGGTGCCAGGGGTGCCGGCGGAGACTTCCGGGACCGACCTGATCTGGGTGGCCCTGATGTCGGCCACCATTTTTATCTACGCCCACTTCCCGGCCTTCACCCAGCCCTTCATCATCAACGACGACGTCAACCAGCAGATCTTCTGGATGCAGCAGTGGCTGGACCCGGGATTGTTCCAGGGCGACCTGCTCAGCGACTACGCCCGCCAATACGTCCCCTGGGGAGTGCAGGGGCTCTACTGGCTGGCCTCCTGGGTGGTGAGCCCCCTCAGTTTTTCCAAGTTTTGGCCCGGGGTGCTGTTCGTTTACCTGGCCACTTGCCTGTACCGCATCGGTGACAAACTGGGGGACCGCACCCTGGCCTGGGTGACGGTGGGCATCTACTGGCTGATGCCATTTTTCCTGGACAATCTGGCCGGGGGGTTGGCCCGGGGGTTCGCGGCGCCGTTGCTGGCACTGTTTCTGCTCTGCTGGCTGAGCCGGCAACCCCGGGGCCTGGCGGCGGCCCTGCTGCTGCAGGCCCTGTTCATCCCCTATATTTTCTTGGGGTGCGCCGCCGCGGTGGCCCTGGCCTGGCTCGCCGGCCGCAGCGGCCGGGTGAATCCGCCGCCTTTCCCGGCCCGCCCGGCCCATTTTCTTTTCCTGGCCCTGGGGGCGGGACTGGTGGCTCTCATGAGCCTGGGTTTCGACCGCGGCGGTTACGGCCCCCTGGTGAGCGCCGGGGAGATGGCGCACCGGCCCGAGTTCACCGCCGGGGGCCGCTTCCCCATCCTGCCCGTGCCGTCGCTGCTGTGGGAACTGCTCAGTCCCTGGGAGTCCATCGCCCCTTTTAAGGATGGCGGCCCTCTGGCCGGCGCCGCGGTGGCCGCGGTGCTGGCAGTTCTGATCGCAATCGGCGTCTTCCGGGTGGACTGGCGGGCCTTAAGAGACCGGCTCCAGCCTCTCTGGTGGCTGGGGCTCTCCTCCGTGCTGCTCTATCTCCTGGCCCGCCTCTTTTTGCTCAAGCTGTTTGTCCCGGACCGCTATGTGATCTATACCTTTAACCTGTATTATTGCCTGTTCCTGGCCCTGAGCCTGAAAGCCGCCCTCAAAATCGACCAGTGGCCCCGGAATCTGGCCCTCCTGGCTCTGATTCTGGCGGCCACCCTGGGCGGTTTGCGGCTGCAGGGGGTGGGGCTCAAGGATTATTCCGCTTATCAAGCCCTTTACGCCGCCCTGGGCCAGACTCCCAAAGACGCCCTCATTGCCGGGCACCCCAACCTGATGGACCCCGTTCCCACCTTTGCCCGACGCCGGGCCTTCGCCACCTATGAACTGGCCCACCCCTGGAGCCGGGGCTACTGGCAGAAGCTGCGCCCCCGCCTGGATGATTTGTTCCGGGCTTATTACGCCGCGGACCCCCAGGAGGTCCTGGCCTTTTGCCGCAAGTACCAGATCGCCTTCCTGGTGGTGGACGACCGTCACTTCCGGCCGGACTTTTTCCAGGGCGGCATTTTTCTCTTTCCCATGGCGGCGCGGGCGCCCCAACATTTTAGCAGGAGTCCCTATGACCGGGTGCGGGCCCCGTTCTTCGCCCCCTTTGATGAGCAAATCCGCCGGCAAGTTGCCGGGCGGAGCCATTTCGCCTTGCTATCCTGGCCATTTGCCCCCATGCTGGTGGTGGATAACCATCTGCGCCTGCTGGATCTGCGCCCCTGGCTGGCCCCCCCTCCGGACCGACGGACCGGAGCCCCCATTGGCACCAGCCCTCCTGATAAGTCCTGAGCTTCCCCTTTTTGTCATTCTGAGCCGCTGCAGGCAGCGGCGAATCTCCTCTTTACCGGCAAGCAAGAGACCCTTGCCTGCGGCTCAGGGTGACAAAAAAATAGTGGTACCTTGGGGAGAGCCCATAATAATGCGCCATTATTTATGATGGGTATTGTTCCACTCATACCAAGTCGAGACCTCTGCGAAAATGGCTTATTCCCGTGAAACGAGGGTAAAGGGAGGATTAGCTGCAATTTTAAGTGGTGGGCCGTGCCCACCCTACATTTTATAAGTCTTTAAAATCAAACGTTTTCCTGTAGGGGCACGGCGTGCCGTGCCCT
>DASWLF010000078.1:0-16647 GCA_036396255.1 Desulfobaccales bacterium | reverse complement strand
GTGGACAAGCCCTTCCTGATGCCCATCGAGGACGTGTTCTCCATTTCGGGGCGGGGCACGGTGGTCACCGGCCGGGTGGAGCGGGGCCAGGTCAAGGTGGGGGAGGAAGTGGAGATCGTGGGCTTCGCCCCCACCCAGAAGACGGTGTGCACCGGGGTGGAGATGTTTCGGAAGATCCTGGACTACGGCCAGGCCGGGGACAACGTCGGTCTGCTATTGCGCGGCATCAAGAAGGACGAAGTGGAGCGGGGCCAGGTGGTGGCCAAGCCGGGTTCCATCACGCCGCACACCAAGTTCAAGTCCGAGGTTTACGTGCTCACCAAGGAGGAAGGGGGGCGGCACACCCCGTTTTTCACCGGCTACCGGCCCCAGTTCTATCTGCGCACCACCGACGTCACCGGGGTGGCCAAGCTGCCCGACGGGGTGGAGATGGTGATGCCCGGAGACAACGTCTCCATGGAAGTGACCCTGATCACCCCCGTGGCCCTGGAAGAAGGGCTGCGCTTCGCCATCCGGGAAGGCGGCCGCACCGTGGGCGCCGGGGTGGTGAGCCAGATCTTGGAATAAGGGTAAATAAATGATCACGCCAAAGATTCGCATCAGGTTGCGATCTTACGATTACAAGCTGCTGGACAAATCGGTGCTGGAGATCGTCGAGACGGCGCGCTCCACCGGCGCCCGGGTGGCCGGCCCCATCCCGCTGCCCACGGAGATCAACAAATACACGGTGCTGCGCTCCCCGCACATCGACAAGAAGTCCCGGGAGCAGTTCGAGATGCGCACCTATAAACGCCTGCTGGACATCCTGGAACCGACCCAGCAGACCATGGACGCCATCAGCAAGCTGGATCTGGCGGCCGGGGTGGATGTGGAAATAAAGGTTTAGGGATCAGGGATTAGGGATCAGGGGTCAGGTTTGGTTTTGCCTGGCCCCTGACCCCTGACCCCTGACCACTGGAGAAATAAAATGCCTGGGGGTTTAATCGGCAAAAAATTGGGCATGACCCGGATCTTCGATACCGACGGCCTGGCGGTGCCGGTGACGGTCATCGAAGTCGGCCCCTGCTTCGTGGTCCAGAAGAAGACCAGCGACAAGGACGGCTACGAAGCCCTGCAACTGGGGTTTGAGCGGCGGCCCCTGGGCAAGTTCAACAAGCCCGAAAAGGGCCATTTCGAGAAGCACGGCGCCAAGAGCGGGTTTAAATATCTGCATGAGGTCCGCCTGGAGCAGGGCGGGGACTTTGAAGAGGGCCAGGAAATCACCGTGGAGCAGTTCGCCGTCGGCGACCGGGTGGACGTTGTCGGCACCAGCAAGGGCAAAGGGTTCGCCGGCACCGTGAAACGCTGGAATTTCCACCGGGGCCCCATGACCCACGGCTCCATGAACCACCGGGCCCCCGGCTCCATCGGGGCCAGCGCCTACCCCTCCCGGGTCGTCAAGGGAAAGAAAATGCCGGGCCGCATGGGAAACGCCCGGGTCACCATGAAAAATCTGGAAGTAGTGGATGTGCGCCCCGAAGAGAACCTGCTGCTGGTGAAAGGGGCCATTCCCGGCCCCCGGCAGGGCCTGGTGCTCATCCAGAAGACTTAGGGGTTATCATGCCGACCGTGGATGTCTACAATATTCAGAAGGAAAAAGTGGGGGAGTTGGACCTCAAAGAGGAGATCTTTGGGGTGGAGGTGCAGGGCCACCTGCTCCACGAAGTGGTGACCTGGCAGCTGGCCTGCCGCCGGGCCGGCAGCGCCTCCACCAAGACCCGGGCCGAAGTGCACGGCGGCGGCCGCAAACCCTGGCGCCAGAAAGGCACCGGCCGAGCCCGGGTGGGCAGCAACCGGTCCCCCCTGTGGCGGGGCGGCGGCGTCGTCTTCGGCCCCAAACCCCGGAGCTACGCCTACACCCTGCCCAAGAAGGTGCGCCGCCTGGCCCTGAAAATGGCCCTTTCCAGCAAGCTG
This sequence comes from Desulfobaccales bacterium, assembly GCA_036396255.1. Lineage (GTDB taxonomy): Bacteria > Desulfobacterota > Desulfobaccia > Desulfobaccales > 0-14-0-80-60-11 > DASWLF01. Next base: position 14,694 of record DASWLF010000078.1, on the reverse strand, counting down.
GCCAACGGCCAGCTGGTGGTGCTGGACGCTTATCCCCACACCACCCCCAAAACCAAGGATTTCGTGGAAGTCCTCCGGACGTTTGACCTTTCCAAGGCGTTGTTCGTCACCCAGGAGGATAACCGGGCCCTGACCCTGTCGGCCCGGAACGTGCCCCACGTGCAGGTGATGCCGCCGGCGGGCCTCAATGTTTACGACATCCTGAAGCACACCCACCTGGTGCTGTTTTCCCCGGTCCTGTCGGCCATTGAAGCGAGGTTGGCCAAATGAAGGCGTACCATTATCTCATCAAAGGGCCCATCATCACGGAAAAGTCCCATGCCCTGAAGGAAGCGGGCAACAAGGTGACCTTCCGGGTGGCCGTCAAGGCCAACAAGATCGAGATCCGCAAGGCCATCGAAGAGCTCTTCAAGGTGAAGGTCCTGGGGGTGAACACCATGCAGATGCGAGGCAAGAAGAAACGCGTGGGGCGCACCCAGGGGACGCGGCCCGCTTGGAAAAAGGCCATCGTCACCCTGGCCCCGGGGGAGAAGATCCCTGGATTAGAAGGACTGTAAGCAGAGAGCAGTAAAATACAAACTATTTAAGATAGCGCGGTAGCTTACTGCTGAACATAAAGCATTAACGGGCAATGAAAAGGAGGCAGTGGTCAGGGGCTGGTGGGGAAAAGAGATTTTTAACTGCTCACAGCTTACTGTTCACTGCTCACAGACTTAGGAAGAGTTATTAAATTTTATAAGGAATGATTTGATATGGCTCTGATTTCCCGGAAGCCTACCTCCCCCGGCCGGCGGTTTCAAACCGTCTCGGATTTTGCCGAGATCACCCGGGGCACCCCGGAGAAGAGTCTGGTCAAGACCCTGAAAAAGTCCGGGGGCCGGAATAACCAAGGCCGGATGACCACCCGCCACCGGGGCGGGGGGCACAAGCGCCGCTACCGGCTCATCGACTTCAAGCGCAACAAGCTGAACGTGCCGGCCACGGTGGCCACCATCGAATACGACCCCAACCGCACGGTGCGCATCGCTCTGCTGCACTATGCCGACGGCGAAAAGCGCTACATCCTGGCGCCCCAGGGTCTGAAAGTGGGGGACCAGGTGATTGCCGGCAGCGACGCCGACATCAAGCCGGGGAATTCCCTCCTCCTGAAGCAGATTCCGGCGGGCACCCTGGTGCACAACGTGGAGCTGAAGCCAGGCAAGGGCGGGCAATTGGCCCGGGCCGCCGGCGCCTACGCCCAGTTGATGGCCAAAGAAGGGAAGCAGGCCCACCTGAAGCTGCCTTCCGGCGAAGTGCGCATGGTGCCGGTGGAGTGCCGGGCCACCGTGGGACAGTTGAGCAACGTGGAGCAGGAGAATATCTCTTTGGGCAAAGCCGGGCGCAAGCGCTGGTTAGGAAGGCGCCCCCGGGTGCGGGGCGTGGCCATGAACCCGGTGGACCACCCCATGGGCGGCGGCGAAGGCAAGTCTTCCGGCGGCCGGCACCCGTGCACCCCCTGGGGCGTGCCCACCAAGGGCTACAAGACCAGGAAGCCCAAAGACAGCGACCGTTATATCGTCAAACACCGGTCTAAGAAGTAAGAGGGAGAAACCGTGGCCCGTTCACTGAAGAAGGGACCTTATGTGCAGGACAGCCTCCAGGCCAAGGTGGACAAGGCCCGGGAGACCCAGGACCGGCGGGTCATCAAGACCTGGTCCCGGCGGTCCACCATCACTCCGGATTTCATCGGAATAACCCTGGCGGTCCATAACGGCAAAAAATTCATCCCCGTTTACGTCACGGAAAACATGGTGGGGCATAAGCTGGGGGAGTTCGCCCCCACCCGCCACTTCGGGGGCCACGCCGGCGACCGCAAGACCAAGGTGGGTAAGAAATAGCTATGGAAATCAAGGCCCGCGCCAGATATCTGCGCATCTCTCCCCTGAAGCTGCGGCTGGTGGCCCGGACCCTGCCGGGGAAAAAGGTGGAAGAGGCCCTGGCCCTGCTGCGGTTCATGCCCCAGCGGGGCGCCCGTCTCTTGCGCAAGGTGGTGATGTCCGCGGTGGCCAATGCCGAGCAGCGGCCCCAGGTGGATGTGGATTCCCTGTTCATCAAGGGCGTCCAGGTGGACGGCGGCCCCAGCCTGAAGCGCTTTCAAGCCCGGGCCATGGGCCGGGTCAACCGCATCTTGAAGCGCAGCAGCCATATCACCGTGGTCCTGGACGAAGGGCCCGCAAAGAAGAAATGATTCGTTAAGGAGGCTTGGATTGGGCCAGAAAGTTCACCCCATCGGTTTCCGCCTGGGGAGCTACCGCAAATGGGATTCCATTTGGTTCGCCCGCAAGGATTTCGCGTCCCTGGTGCTGGAGGACCGCAAAATTCGGGACTTCATCAAGCAGGACAAGGAACTCAAAGGCTCCGGCATCGCCGGGCTGGACATCAAACGGGCGGCCAATAAATTGACCATCCGGATCCATACCTCCAGGCCGGGAATGGTCATCGGCCAGAAGGGCAAAAAGATCGAGGACCTGCGCCGCCGCCTGGAAAAGGAGGTGGGCCGGGAACTGGTCATCGACGTGCATGAGGTGCGGAAACCCGAGATCAACGCCCAACTGGTGGCGGAAAATATCGCCCAGCAGCTGGAACGCCGGGTCTCTTTCCGCCGGGCCATGAAAAAGGCGGTGGGCCAGGCCCTGAAGTTCGGGGCCAAGGGCGTCAAGATCCGCTGCAAAGGCCGCCTGGCCGGGGCCGAAATCGCCCGGCAGGAATGGTACCGGGAAGGACGGGTGCCGCTCCACACCCTCAGGGCCTTCATCGACTACGGCTTCGCCGAGGCCATGACCACCTACGGGGTCATCGGGGTGAAGACCTGGATCTTTCACGGCGAGGTCCTGGGCGCCGAAGAGGGCATGAGCTTTTAGGTAGTCTAGGTTGTCACCCTGAGCCGCAGGCGAAGGGTCTAGATTCTTCACCGCCTTTGGCGGCTCAGAATGACAGGATTGGGAAAGAGAAATGCTAGCGCCGAAACGGGTAAAATATCGCAAACAGATGAAAGGCCGCATGAGAGGCAAAGCCAGCCGGGGGAATTTCATCGCCTTCGGGGACTACGGCCTGCAGGCCGAAGAATGCGGCCGGCTCACGGCCCAGCAGATCGAGGCGGCCCGCATCGCCATCACCCGCCACGTGAGACGGGGCGGCCATGTCTGGATCCGGGTCTTTCCGGACAAGCCCTTCACCAAGAAGCCGGCGGAAACCCGCATGGGCAAAGGCAAGGGCAGCCCCGAGGGCTGGGTGGCCGTGGTGCGGCCCGGCCTCATCCTCTACGAGATGGCGGGAGTGGAGCGGGAGGTCGCCCGGGAGGCCATGCGCCTGGCGGCCCATAAACTGCCACTGAGAACCAAGTTCGTGGAACGGGAAAACATCGTGCCGTTATCCGAGTCGAGGTGGGCCAAGGTCTTCATGACCGAGCCGGAGCCGGCCCCGCCGGCTGAGGCCGCCGAAACGGAGGCCGGGTCATGAAGGCCGCCGACCTGAGGGACCTGACCCAGGAGGAACTGGAGGCCAAGCTCAAAGAGGTCTCCGAGGAGCTCTTTAATCTGAACTTCCAACACAGCCGGCAGCAGCTGGACAACACCGCCCGCCTGGGGCAGGCCCGCAAGGACCTGGCCCGCATCCAGACGGTGCTGCAGGGCCGGTCCGGGACGGAGTGACATTCCTGCGCCAATCTTTTACTCCCCTCCCCTGGTGGGAGGGGCTGGGGGAGGGGGTTGGATAATCACCCCCACCCTGACCCTCCCCCATCAAGGGGGAGGGAAAAAGCGGATAAGCAATTTTATAATTAATAAGTTGGTCCCGGGACCGCGGGAAGGGTTGGAAAAGTATATGGACAAACAACGCGGCGTGCGCAAGACCCAAATCGGGGTCGTGGTCAGCGACAAGATGGACAAGACCGTGGTGGTGGAAGTGAAGCGCCTGGTGGCCCACCCCCTCTATCATAAGATTATCCGGCGCCGGGCCAAGATCAAGGCCCACGACGCGGCCAACGCCTGCCAGGTGGGCGACAAGGTCCTACTGGAAGAGACCCGCCCCCTGAGCCGGGATAAGCACTGGCGGGTGAAGCAGATTCTGGAGAAGGCGCAGTAAGCCCGGCCGCCTTAAGGATAGAGCTCATGATTCAAGTTCATACCCAAATGACCGTGGCGGACAACTCCGGCGCCAAGAAGGTCTTCTGCATCCGGGTGCTGGGCGGCACCAGAAGGCGCTACGCCCGGGTGGGGGACATCATCGTGGTGGCCGTGAAAGAGGCGTTGCCCCACGCCAAGGTGAAAAAAGGAGATGTCATGCGGGCCGTGGTGGTGCGCACCGTCAAGGAAATCCGCCGCTCCGACGGCTCTTACATCAAGTTCGACGACAACTCCGCGGTGCTCATCAACCCCGCGGGAGACCCCATCGGCACCCGCATCTTCGGGCCTGTGGCCCGGGAACTGAGGGCCAAGCGCTTCATGAAGATCATCTCCCTGGCCCCGGAGGTGCTGTAAATGGCCAAGGCAAAGAAGAAAGAACCCGTGAAGATCCGCCTGAAAAAGAACGACCTGGTGGAAGTGGTCACCGGCAAGGAGCAGGGCAAGACCGGCAAGGTCCTCAAGGTCTTCCGGGAAAAGAACCAGGTGCTGGTGGAGAAGGTCAACATGATTAAGCGCCACACCCGGCCCAGCCCCACCACCGGCCAGGGGGGCATCGTGGAGAAGGAGGCGGGACTCAACGTCTCCAAGGTGAAGCTCATCTGCCCCAAGTGCGCCACCGCCACCCGCTTTCGCATGAGCGTCACCGGCGAAGGCAAAAAAGTCCGGATGTGTCTGAAATGCAAGGAACTGATTGATGGCTGAGAAAAAGTCGGAAAAAGAAAAAGGGAAACCCAAAGCCAAGGCTGAGCCCAAGGCCGAGCGCAAAGGCGACAAGAAGGCTGAAGCCGCGGCCAAGGCCGCCGGCGCCAAAGCCGCAAGCGCGGCGGCCGAGCCGGCTGAGCCCCAGGCGGCGCCGCCAGCCGCAGCCGCGGGCCCCAAGACGAAGCCGCGTCTCTGGGAATATTACCGCTCGGAATGCGTGCCCCGCATGATGCAGGAGTTCCGCTACCAGAGCCCCATGCAGGTGCCGCGGCTGGAAAAGATCGTCCTCAACCTGGGCCTGGGGGAGGCCATCCAGAACATCAAGCTGCTGGAGTCGGCCGCCTCCGAGCTGGCCACGGTCACCGGACAGAAAACCGTGGTGACCCGGGCCAAGAAGTCCATCGCGGCCTTCAAGCTCCGGGAAGGCATGCCCATCGGCTGCATGGTGACCCTGCGGCGCCACCGCATGTATGAATTCTTCGACAAACTGGTGAACGTGGTGCTGCCCCGGGTGCGGGATTTCCGGGGCGTCTCCGAAAGGGCCTTCGACGGCCGGGGCAACTACACTCTGGGCATCCGGGAGCAGATTATTTTTCCGGAAATCGACTACGATAAAGTTGACAAGGTCAAGGGCATGAATATTACCATCGTCACCACCGCCCCCAGCGACGAGGAGGGGAAATACTTGTTGAATCTACTGGGGTTACCCTTTAGGAAATAGAATTTGTAGAGGCGGGTTAAAAACCCGCCCCTACGGAGATAAGAATGGCCAAGAAATCATTGATAGCCAAGGCGAAGCGCCAACCCAAGTTCGGGGTGCAGAATTACCACCGTTGTCCGTTGTGCGGCCGGCCCAGGGCCTTCCTGCGGCGGTTCGGCATCTGCCGCATCTGTTTCCGCTCCATGGCCCTCAAGGGAGAGATCCCTGGGGTGATCAAATCCAGTTGGTAGGCCAAAGATGAGCATGACCGATCCCATCGCCGACATGTTGACCCGGATTCGCAATGCCGGAGGGGCCCGCTTCGATAAGGTGGATATTCCGGCCTCCCGCATGAAGATCAGCCTGGCCAAGATCCTCAAGGAAGAGGGCTTCATCAAGAATTACAAGGTGATCAAAGACAGCCGCCAGGGGATCCTCCGGGTCTATCTCAAATACAACGAAAAGCAGTTGCCGCTCATCCAGGGCCTGAGACGGGTCAGCAAGCCCGGGTGCCGGGTCTATGCGGGACAGGCCGAGCTGCCCCGGGTCCAGGGCGGCCTGGGGGTGGCGGTCATCTCCACCTCCCAGGGGGTGGTCACCGACCGCCAGGCCCGGAAGCTGGCAGTGGGCGGCGAGGTCCTCTGTGAGATCTGGTAGGAGTTAAAAATATGAGCCGCATCGGGAAAAAGCCTGTGCCTTTGCCCCAAGGGGTGACGGTCAAGTTGGAAGAGGGCAAGCTGCAGGTCACCGGCCCCCAGGGCACCCTGACCCAGCTCATGCCTCCCCGGGTGCAGATCAACATCGGGGCAAAGGAAATCCAGGTGGAGCCGGTGGACGACAGCCGCCTGACCCGGTCTTACTGGGGGCTGGCCCGCACCTTGGCGGCCAACATGGTTACCGGGGTGAGCGACGGCTTCACCCGGGTGCTGGAGCTGGTGGGCACCGGCTACAAAGTGGAGAGCCGGGGGGACACCCTGGTCTTCAGCGTGGGCTACTCCGTGCCGGTGGAGTTTCCGCTGCCTGCGGGGATCACCGCCAAGGTGGAGAAGGCCAACCGCATTGAACTGAAGGGGGCCGATAAGGAGAAGCTGGGCCAGACCGTGGCGGTCATCCGGCGGCTCAGGCCATCCGACCCGTATAAAGGCAAGGGCATCAAGTTTGCGGGCGAAGTGATCCGGCGCAAGGTGGGCAAGGCCGGCGGCCGCTAGAGGAGAGTGACGAGATGAACCGCAGACTGGCGGCGCGCCTGAAACGGCAGCAACGCATCAGGAAAAAGATCAGCGGCAGCGGCGAGCGCCCCCGCCTGTCGGTCTTTCGCAGCGCCAAGCATATTTACGCCCAAATCATCGACGACAGCCAGGGCCAGACCATGGTGGCGGCCTCCACCCTGAGCAATGAGATTCGGGAGAAACTCTCCGGCGTAAAGAAAGCCGACGCCGCCCGCTTGGTGGGGAAACTCCTGGCCGCCCGGGCCAAAGCCAAGGGCATCGTCAAAGTGGTCTTCGACCGCAACGGATTTCTCTATCATGGCCGGGTGAAAGCCGTGGCCGAAAGCGCCCGGGAACACGGCCTGGAGTTTTAGCGGAGTTAGCAGTGAACAGTAAGCAGTGAGCAGATTGAAATGGTTTTTTACTGCTCACGGCTCACTTTAAAAGGAGATAAGCTTGTTCGACCAAGAGGCACCCGAATTAACCGATAAGGTAGTGAGCATCGCCCGCGTCGCCAAGGTGGTCAAAGGCGGGCGCCGCTTCCGCTTCAGCGCCATTGTGGTGGTGGGTGACGGTAAGGGCAAGGTGGGCGCCGGCTTGGGCAAGGCCCACGAAGTGCCGGAGGCCATCCGCAAGGCGGTGGAGCAGGCCAAGAAGTCCATGATCCAGGTACCCATTTTAAACAACACCATTCCCTACGCGGTGGTGGGGGAGTTCGGCTCCGGCAAAGTGCTGCTGAAGCCGGCCTCCGAGGGTACCGGGGTCATTGCCGGCGGCCCGGTGCGGGCCGTGGTGGAAGTGGCGGGCATCAAAAACGTCCTCACCAAGTGTCTGGGGTCCCACAACCCCCACAACGCGGTGAAAGCCACCATGGCGGCCTTGCAGTTGCTGTCCTCCCCGGAAGAGGTGGCCCAGCGGCGCAACCGGCCCCTGGCGGAGATACTGGGGTAATAATAGCTATCAGCGGTCAGCTATCAGCTTTCAGCTTTTGGCCGCTGAGCTAAATAGCCAAACTCTAACAAATTGCTTTTCGTAATTGGCAAGATGCTAGCTGCTTTAAATTTTAGCTGACTGCTGACTGCTGAAAGCTGAGAGCTAAAAACAATGATTCTTGAGATAACTTTAAAAAAGAGTCCCATCGGCCGGCCGCCGCAGCACCGGTTGACCCTGAAGACCCTGGGACTGACCCGCCTCCAGAAGACGGTGCGCCACCGGGAGACCCCGGCCATCGCCGGTATGGTCCGCCAGGTGAGCCACCTGGTGGAAGTGCGGCAGGTTCCGGAAGGAGACTAGAAGATGCGTCTCTCTGAATTGCAGCCCGCGCCCGGGTCCAAACATAAGAAAAAAAGGGTGGGCCGGGGACCGGGTTCGGGTTGGGGCAAAACTGCGGCCCGGGGCCACAAAGGCCAGAATTCCCGGGCCGGGGGCGGCACCAAACCCGGGTTTGAAGGCGGGCAGATGCCCCTGACCCGGCGCATCCCCAAACGCGGCTTTACCAACATCTTCCGGAAGCCCTGGGCCATCGTCAATCTCAGAGATCTCAAGCGGTTTGCCGCGGACACCGTGGTGGACGCCCTGGCTCTGAAAGAGGCGGGCCTCATCAGGCAAAAGACCCGGCGCATCAAACTCCTGGCCCAGGGAGAAGTGACCGTGCCCCTGGTGGTGCGGGTGCACTCCGTGAGCTCCCAGGCCCGGACCCGGGTGGAAGCGGCCGGAGGGCGGGTGGAGGTCGTCTAAGTGTCCGCGTTTGCCAGCATCGCCAAGATCCCGGAGCTGAAGCGCCGCATCCTCTTTACGCTGCTGATGCTGGCGATCTATCGCCTGGGATGCCAGGTCCCCACTCCGGGCATCGACCCCGACGCCCTGATGGCCTTCTTTGCCGCCCAGCGGGGCACCATCTTCGGGCTCTTCGACATGTTTTCCGGGGGCGCCCTGGAACGCTTGAGCGTCTTCGCCCTGGGGATCATGCCCTACATCAGCGCCGCCATCATCATCGAGCTCCTCAAGGTGGTGATCCCGGGGCTGGAAAAGCTCTACAAGGAGGGGGAGGCGGGGCAGAAGAAGATCAAGCAGTACACCCGCTACGGCACGGTGGTCATCGCCGCCATCCAGGGGCTGGGCATCGCGGTGGGCCTGGAGTCCATGACCGGGGGGTCCGGGCACCTGCCGGTGGTCCTGCACCCCGGTTGGGCCTTCCGGCTGATGACGGTGCTCACCCTGACCAGCGGCACCGCCTTCATCATGTGGCTGGGTGAGATGATCACCGAGCGGGGCATCGGCAACGGCATCTCGCTGATCATTTTCGCGGGCATCGTGGCCCGGCTGCCTTCGGCCATCATCAACAGCTTCCAGTTGATGGGTACCGGAGAAATCATGCCGTTGCTCATGGTGCTGCTAATCATCGCCATGATCGTGGTGGTGGGCGTCATCGTCTTCGTGGAGCGGGGCCAGCGCCGCATCCAGGTGCAATACGCCCGGCGGGTGGTGGGCCGCCGCATGTACGGCGGGCAGAGCACGCACCTGCCCCTGAAGGTGAACACCGCGGGGGTCATTCCGCCCATCTTCGCCTCCTCCCTGCTGATGTTCCCGGCCACGGTGGCGGGCTTCGTCCATAACGAGTGGGTCAAGTGGGCCGCGGAGGCCATCTCCCCGGGGGGCCTGGGCCATGACTTCATCTACGTGGCCTTGATTATCTTTTTCTGCTACTTTTACACCGCGGTGACCTTCAACCCGGTGGATGTGGCCGACAACTTGAAGAAATGGGGGGGCTACGTGCCGGGCCTCAGGCCGGGCAAGCCCACCTCGGAGTATATCGACCGGATTCTGACCCGCATTACCCTGGGAGGGGCCATATACGTCTCCGCGGTTTGCGTCCTGCCCTCCTTTATGATTCAAAAGTTCAACGTGCCTTTTTACTTCGGTGGTACAGCCCTGCTGATCGTGGTGGGGGTGGCCATGGACACCATGAGTCAGATTGAATCGCATCTGCTCACCCGTCATTACGAGGGTTTTATGAAAAAACGCATGAGCCGGGTACGGCGCTGACGAAGGAGGAGAGTATGAATCTGATCCTGTTGGGGGGTCCGGGGGCGGGCAAAGGCACCCAGGCCAAGAAACTCATCGACAAGTACCATATCCCGCAAATCTCCACCGGCGATATTTTGCGTGCGGCCGTGAAAGAAGGCACCGACATGGGCCGCAAAGCCAAGGAATATATGGACGCCGGCAAACTGGTGCCCGATGCAGTGGTCATCGGCATCATCAAAGACCGGCTGAAACAGCCCGACGCCAAGAAGGGCTTCATCCTGGACGGGTTTCCCCGCACCGTGCCCCAGGCCGAGGCCCTGGACCAGGTCCTGGCCGACCTGGGCTCCAAGATCGACCACGTGGTCAGCATCGACGTGGATGAAGAGGCGCTGGTGGTGCGCCTCACCGGTCGGCGCACCTGCAAGAGCGCGGCGTGCGGCCAGATGTTCCACGTGAAGTTCACCCCGCCCCAGAAGGCCGGGGTGTGCGACAAGTGCGGCGGCGAACTCTACCTGCGGGACGACGATAACGAGACCACGGTGCGCTCGCGGCTGGCCACTTACAACCAGGCCACCAAGCCCCTCATCGATTATTACAGCCGGAAGGGCCAGGTGCGCCCCATCAAGGGCGTGGGCGGCATCGACGACATCTTTAACCAGATCGTGGGCATCTTGGGGGCCGGCACCTGCTCCTGCGGCTCCTGAGTTGCAGGAAGGGTCCAAGGCGGTCGGCCGGCTTATGATTCTGCTGAAGTCCCTCCAGGAGATCGCCAGGATGGAGATGGCCAACCGCATCGTGGCCGAGATCCTGGAGGATGTGAAAGAACGGATCCGGCCGGGGGTAGAGACCCGGGAACTGGATGAACTGGCGGAAGAGCTGTGCCGCCGCCGCCGGGTGGAGCCGGCCTTCAAGGGCTACCGGGGGTATCCCCGCTCCATCTGCGTCTCGGTGAACGAGGAGGTGGTGCACGGCATCCCCGGGGCCCGCAAGCTGAAAACCGGGGACCTGGTGAGCCTGGATTTCGGGGTCAAGCACGACGGCTATTACGGGGACGCGGCCGTCACCGTGGCGGTGGGGAAAGTGGCCCCCAGGGCCCGGGCCTTGCTGGAGGCCACCGAGGCGTCCCTGTATGCCGGCATCGCCCAGGTCAAGACGGGGAAGCGCCTCAGCGACATCTCCCACGCGGTGCAGACCGCGGTGGAGGGGAAAGGGTTTGCGGTGATCCGGGAGTTCGTGGGGCACGGCATCGGCCGCTCCCTGCATGAGGATCCCCAGATTCCCAACTTCGGCCCGCCGGGGCGGGGGCCGCTGCTGCAGCCGGGCATGACCCTGGCCATCGAGCCCATGACCTCCGCCGGGTCGTGGATGGTCAAGATTTTGCAGGACGGCTGGACCGCGGTCACCCAGGACGGGTCGCTGGCGGCCCACTTCGAGCACACCGTGGCCCTGACGGAGAACGGGGTGTTGATTTTAAGCCGATTGTAGGGCGGCGAACACACCCCGGCGGGGGGTGACAGCAGCTGCCTTGATTTCGCACCAAGGGTAGATTATTATAAAGTAACTTCTTGAAATAACTATAAAGACACGGTAAATGCCCAAAGAAGACGCCATTGAAGTCGAAGGGACGGTGGTGGAGCCCTTGCCCAATGCCATGTTCCGGGTGGAACTGCCCAACGGGCACCGGGTGCTGGCCCACATCTCCGGAAAGATGCGGATGCACTATATCAAGATCCTTCCGGGAGACAAGGTCATCGTGGAACTATCCCCCTACGACTTGACCCGCGGGCGCATCGTTTACCGGGTCAGATAGGAACCGCGTATGAAAGTCAGGCCATCGGTAAAACGGATGTGCGCCAAGTGCAAGATCATTCGCCGCAAGCGAGTGGTGCGGGTGATCTGCGAGAATCCCAAGCACAAGCAGCGCCAGGGTTAAAAGGGAGGAAAGGATTTGGCCAGAATCGCCGGGATCGATTTACCCCGTAACAAGAGAATCGAGATCGCCCTTACCTATATTTTCGGTATCGGTCGCACCACCGCCACTCGGGTGCTGCAGGAAGCCGGAGTGGACCCTGGCACCAAGACCGCGAGTTTAACCGATACGGAAATCACCAGCATCCGCCAGGCCATCGAGCAGACCTGCAAAGTGGAAGGGGACCTGAGGCGGGAGGTCTCCACCAACATCAAGCGCCTGATGGACCTGGGATGTTACCGGGGGCTCAGGCACCGGCGGAGCCTGCCGGTGCGGGGACAGCGCACCCACACCAATGCCCGCACCCGGAAAGGCCCCCGCCGCAGCGTGGTGGGCAAACGGAAGAAGGCATAAGGAGACGTGATGGCCAAGCAGGCACGCACCAAGAAAAAAAAGGAACGCAAAAATATCCCCGTGGGGGTGGCGCATATCAAGGCCACCTTCAACAATACCCTGGTGACCATCACCGACCCGGCGGGCAACGTGATCTCGTGGTCATCCTCTGGGGTCCAGGGCTTCAAGGGGTCTCGTAAAGGCACTCCCTTCGCGGCCCAGCTGGCGGCCCAGGACGCGGCTAAAAAGGCCATGGAGCACGGCATGCGCACCGTGGACGTCATGGTCAAGGGCCCGGGCGCCGGCCGGGAAGCGGCCCTCAGGGCCCTGCAGGCTGCCGGCCTGAGCGTCAACTTGATCCGGGATGTCAGCCCCATACCTCACAACGGCTGCCGGCCGCCCAAGCGGCGCAGGGTGTAAGGAAAAGGAGAGTTATATTGGCCAGATATCTAGAAGCGTCTTGCCGACTTTGCCGCCGGGAAGGGATGCAGCTATATCTCAAAGGAGACCGCTGTTACACGGATAAATGCGGCATCGAACGGCGCCACTACCCGCCGGGACAGCATGGCCAGCGGCGCAGCAAACAGTCCGACTACGGCACCCAGCTCCGGGAAAAGCAGAAAGTGAAGCGCATTTACGGCGTGTTGGAGAAGCAGTTCCGTGGATACTTCGAAAAAGCCGAAAGGCAAAAGGGGGTTACCGGCACAAACCTGTTAGTCTTATTGGAGCGGCGGCTGGACAACATTGTTTACCGGTTGGGGTTCGCCAACTCCCGGGCCCAGGCCCGGCAGCTGGTGCGCCATAATCTCATCATGGTCAACGGCGCCAAGGTGAATCTCCCTTCCTTTCTGGTCAAGACGGGAGATGTGATCCAGGCCACGGAGAAAGGCCGCAAACTGCCACTGGTTCTGGATGCCATGGAGGCGGTGGCCCGGCGCGGCACGCCTTCCTGGCTGGAGTTCAACAAAGAAGAGGCCCAGGGCCGGGTAATCATGTTCCCTGAACGGGAAGAGGTTACCATGCCTATTCAAGAACATCTCATCGTGGAGCTTTACTCCAAATAGATTGATGATCCCAGATGGCCCAGAGGCCCTGGCCCCCTGGCCGCGGCGCCATGCCGCCAGCCGTGGGAGGCCGGCCCCCTGGGGCCTAAGACCAAAGTAGTTTCCTGAGGAGCCATGATCCACAAAAACTGGACCGACTTAATTAAGCCCAAACGGCTGGAAGTGGATAGCGAAACCCACGACCGTTTCTATGGGAAATTCGTCTGCGAGCCCCTGGAACGTGGTTTTGGCACCACCCTGGGGAATGCCCTGCGGCGGGTTTTGCTCTCATCCCTAAGGGGATCGGCCATCACCGCGGTCCGCATCAAGGATGTCTTTCACGAATTTTCGGCCATCCCCGGGGTGCTGGAGGATATCACCGAGATCCTCCTGAACTTGAAGCAGGTGCGCCTCAAGATGGCAGGCGAGGGGCTGAAAATCCTGCAACTGGAAGCCTCGGGGGCCGGGGAAGTCAAGGCGGGTGATATTCAAACGGACGGCCTGGTGGAAATTCTGAATCCCGACCACCACATCGCCACCCTGGCCGCGGACGGCCAGCTCGTCATGGAGATGACGGTAAGGACCGGCAAGGGTTTCGTCCCGGCGGAAGCCAACAAGGACGAAGACCAGCCCATCGGCTACATCCCCCTGGACGCCACCTTTTCCCCCATCCGCAAGGTGAACTACGTGGTGACCCAGGCCCGGGTGGGCCAGCGCACCGACTACGACAAGCTGACCCTGGAAGTCTGGACCGACGGCAGCCTCACCCCGGAAAACGCGGTGGGCTTTGCCGCCAAAATCCTCAAAGAGCACCTCAGCATGTTCATCAACTTCGAAGAGGAGCCCTCGGGGCTGGAGGAGAAGACGGCGGAAGAGGCCCCGGCCTTCAATGAGAACCTCTATCGCGGCGTCAATGAACTGGAGCTCTCGGTGCGGGCGGCCAACTGTCTGAGAAACGCCAGCATCCGCTATATCGGGGAGTTGGTCCAGAAGACCGAACAGGAGATGCTCAAGACCAAAAACTTCGGCCGCAAGTCCCTGAACGAGATCAAAGAGATCCTGCAGGAGATGGGGCTGCATCTGGGGATGAAGCTGGAAAGCTTTGCACCGCCGGAACACCTGCCGGAAAGGAAGGAAGAAGTAGCATGAGGCACTTAAAAGCCGGCCGGCGCCTGTCCCGCACCACGGAACACCGCCAGGCCATGTTGCGCAATCTGGTGACCGCTCTCTTAGAGCAGGAGCGGGTGGAAACGACCCGGGCCAAGGCCAAGGAGGCCCGCCAGTGGGCCGAAAAGATCATCACCCTGGCCAAGCGGGGCGACCTGCACGCCCGGCGTCTGACCCTGGCCGTGATCCGGTCCAAGAAGGTGGTGGCCAAGCTCTTTTCCGAATTGAAAGAGCGCTACCAGGACCGCCCCGGCGGCTACACCAGGATTATCCCCCTGGGGCTGCGCCTGGGCGACGGCGCCCCCATGTCCATCCTGGAGCTGGTGGACCGCCCCGAGAAGCTGCCCAAGGCCAAGAAAAAGAAAGCCGCGGCCAGCTAACC
>DASWLF010000077.1:0-1782 GCA_036396255.1 Desulfobaccales bacterium | reverse complement strand
GTAAAGCAGCAGTTCGTTGAGCAGGTGGCCGGCGAAGGTCCGGGCCGCGGCGCGCAGCAGGAGCTCCGCCTCTTTGGGGGCCGGGGGGCCCGGGTTAATGGGGGAGGTCAGGTGCAGACGGTCCTGGAAGGCGAAGACCGTGGCCCCGCCCTGGGTAATGGCCCCGGAAACCACCAGGTTGGTGGAGATCTTGCCGGTTAAAAACCTGAGGGAGGTGCCGCGCAGGTCCACGTGCTGGACCGTCCCCGCCACTGCGGTCTCTCCCTGGGGCGCCAGTTTGAGGCCGTTGGCCTGCCAGGCCCGGGTGAGTTCCTCCTGCAAGATGGACTGCAAGGTTTCAGCCGCCACCCCTGAGGCCTGCTCGACGGTGAAGGGCTGAATAACATAGGCGGTCCGGCCCGCCTGGAAGGCAGGGTCGCGATAAAACGCGGTAAGATAGCAGCCGGGGGTCAGGACAATCCCCGCCGGCACCGCGGGCATTAGGCGGGGCACGCAAGCCGCGACGCCGGCCATTGCCAGGGCCAGCCAGAGGCCCAAGGAGGTTAGAGACTTTATAGACCACATGGCCATCTGATTACCACAAACCGTCATCCTCTGCCAAAAGATTTAACCGCTGAACCAAAGAAAGGAGGACCTATGGCGACTAACGGCAAGATTACGTTATCGGTAATTAAGGCTGATGTTGGGGGCTGGGTGGGGCACAGCACCTGCCATCCGGACATGCTGGCGCTGGCCAGAAAGATCGTGCAAGGGGCGGTGGAGCGCGGCCTGTTGATCGATGGTCAGGTGCTCAACTGCGGCGACGACGTGGAACTCATCATGACCCACCGGCGCGGTGAAGAAGACTCCGACATCCATCAGTTCGCCTGGAACACCTTTCTGGAGCTGACGGAGCTCGCCAAGCGGA
Organism: Desulfobaccales bacterium; assembly: GCA_036396255.1. Taxonomy (GTDB): domain Bacteria; phylum Desulfobacterota; class Desulfobaccia; order Desulfobaccales; family 0-14-0-80-60-11; genus DASWLF01. The sequence goes on along the minus strand of DASWLF010000077.1, from coordinate 875 downwards.
TGAAGCTTTACGGGGCCGGCCAGGACATGTTGGGGGACGCCTTCTCGGGCAACGTCAAGGGCATGGGCCCGGGGGTGGCGGAGCTGCACTTCGTGGAGCGCAAGAGCGAGCCCGTCATCATCTTCATGGCCGACAAGACCTCCCCCGGGGCCTGGAACCTGCCGCTGTTCCGCATCTTCGGCGACCCCTTCAACACCGTGGGGCTGGTCATCGACCCCAACATGCACCGGGGCTTCCGCTTCCGGGTGATCGACGCCATCGAAAAAAAGGAATGGATTCTGTCGTGTCCGGAAGACATGTACGACCTGCTGGTGTTAATCGGCACCCCGGGTCGCTACCTCATCGAGAACATTTATCGCAAAAAGGACAACGAAGTGGCGGCCGCGGCCTCTTCCCAGAAGCTGGGCCTCCTGGCCGGGCGTTACGTGGGCAAGGACGACCCGGTGATGATCGTCCGCTGCCAGTCGGGGTTCCCGGCGGTGGGGGAGGTGCTGGAGCCCTTCGCCTTCCCGCACCTGGTGGAGGGCTGGATGCGGGGCTCGCACCACGGCCCGCTGATGCCGGTGGCCTTTAAGGACGCCATCCCCAGCCGCTTTGACGGCCCGCCCCGGGTCATCGCCGCGGGCTACCAGGTGAGCCATGGGAAGCTCATCGGCCCCGTGGACCTGTTCTCGGACATTTCTTTTGATGAGGCCCGCAAGCAGGCTAATTGCATCGCCAACTACATGCGGCGCCACGGTCCCTTTGAGCCCCACCGCTTGGGCCTCCATGAGATGGAATACACCACCCTGCCCCAGGTCATGGCCTTTATCTTCGAGAAATCGGCCATCCCCCGGCGCAGCGACCTGGAAGAGCAGCTCAAAAAGCTTTACCCC
>DASWLF010000076.1:0-3014 GCA_036396255.1 Desulfobaccales bacterium | reverse complement strand
CTACTTCGTGGTGCAGCGGGTGGCCGATGCCTTGAACCGGCACGGCAAGCCGCTTTCCGGGGCGAAAATTCTGGTCTTGGGGATCGCTTATAAGAAGGATGTCGATGACAACCGGGAATCACCGGCCATCAAGATCATCCATCTCTTGAAGCAAGAGGGTGCAATAATGAGTTATAACGATCCGCATATCCCGAGATGCGCCGGGATGCGGGATTACCCCGATTTTAATATGGCGTCAACCCCCTTAACCGCGCAGACCCTGCAAGAGGCGGATCTGGTCTTGCTGGTAACCGATCACTCGGCCTACGATTACCCCTGGATTGCTTCTCAAGCCCGCTTGATTGTCGATACCCGCAACGCTTTTCAGGGACAGAAGGGAGAGCATATCTACCCGGCTTGAAAATAGGATATGGTCTGCTGGCCTTAGCCTGAGCATGGGCATCTTCAATGCCTCCCAACCCAATTTCAAACCTGGTCCAATTACTGGGGGCAGGTCCATTCCCTGAGATTGACATTCCCGGCTCCCTGTGGCATGGTTAACCAGAAGAGATGAGCCGGGAGGCCGCCCTTTGAGGCCGTTCCCTGAAAAGACCGAAAGCCCGAGTGTGCCGGTATCCGTGAGGGCCGGAGGACCCCCTTGGGGGGTTTTGGCAGCGCTCGGGCTTTGCTTTTTCCCGAACCTTTAACCTTGGAGGCTGCTAAAAACAGGTTCTTTCAGGTCATCCGGAACGAACTGAAGGATCGCAACGGCTAACAACCCGGGATTTTTGCGTCAGTCAGAATGGCCGGGCCAAGGAGGCAAACTTGCTCAAGGCCTGCTGGCCGTGGACTCCTAAGGGTGGAACGAGATCCATCCCATCGGTTACCAGGGGGGAGCTGAATCCATGAGAATTTTTGCCATTGCCAACCAGAAAGGCGGGAGCGGTAAGACCACCACCAGCGTGAACCTGGCCGCGGCCCTGGCGGAAAAGAACCGGCGGGTCCTGCTCATCGACCTGGACCCGCAGCACTCCGCCACCGCCTGGTTTGGCATCAAGAACGCCGGCAAGGGCGTGCTGGGCGTCTTTGCGGACAACGGCAATATGGCTGATTTCGTCCAGGAGGCGGGGGTGGGCGGAGTCGACCTGGTGCCCTCCTCCGCCTGGCTGGTGGGAGTGGAGAAGATCCTGGCCGGGGAAGTGGGGGCGGAAATCATTCTGCGCCGCAACCTGGAGCGCCTGCCGCCGCGCTGGGACTATATTTTGATGGACTGCCCGCCCACCCTGGGGGTCCTGACGGTCAACGCCCTGGCCGCGGCCAAGGAACTCCTGGTGCCGGTGGAGGCTCACGTCATGGCTTTGAGCGGCCTGGCCCAACTGCTCCAGACGGTGGAGCTCATCAAGGACCGCCTCAACCCGGACCTTGAGGTCTCCGGGATCCTGGCCTGCCGGGTGGACGCCCGCACCCGCCACGCCCGGGAGGTGGTGGAACAGCTGCGCCAGCGTTCCGGCAGCCTGGTCTATCAAACGGTTATCCGGGAAAACGTCCGTCTGGCGGAATGCCCCTCCTTCGGCCAGCCCATTACCTTGTACGACCCCAAGAGCGCCGGCGCCGCGGATTACCGGGCCCTGGCCGACGAGATCATCAGCCAAGAAGGGAGGCGCTAACATGGCAAAGCGCAGCACCATCGGAGAAAACCCCCTGGACGCGATGCGGCAGGAAAGCCACCTGGATGTGGTGGTCCCCGACCTTTCGGCACCCCGGTTCGGCCGGTCCCAGCCGCTGCCGCCGGAAGCCACAGAGCGCCTGGATAAACTGGAATCCGGCCTCAGGGCCGCGACCGCCGAGGCCGCCCAGCTGCGGGGTTGGATAGCCCCCCTGAAAGATGAAACCACCCAGGCCAAGGCCGAAGTGGGGCAACTGAGAACCGAACTGGGCCGGCTGTCAGGCGAGATGAGCCGGCTGGCTGCCGACCTGGCCAGCCTGAGGGCCGAGCTGTCCCAGTTCAAAGCCGCCAGCCAGACGCCGTCCGATATCCCCTGGTGGATGGGGGGCCGAAAGAAGTAGCTCCGGACGTGAGACGGAATTTAAGCCCTTTCCTCGGCGCCTTCCCGGAAATGGGACCCGCGGTTAGCTGGAGATCCCTGGGTGAGCCGGGTTAATTCCTGGCTCCGGTCACGCTGCATCAGACGCCCCACCTGCCTGAGGCCGCCAGCCCCCTCGGGAACTTGACCAGAGGGCTGTGATAACAAGTTGCGACCAATCGAATATTTTTCTTCCAACTTTTCTTGGTGGCACAGGCGTCTCGCCTGTGCGGCGCAGGCTAAAGCCTGCGGCTACAAAAACAACCATTTGAACGCAACCCGGTATGAAGCCCTTGGTTCCCCCAAATCATGCCGCTTTCACTTCAGCCTGCATAGAACCCTGTTCTGGAAATGGATGTTCCAGGAGGGATGGGGTTGACGACCGTGGACCAGCGGCTGCGGCTGTGGGGAGGCGGACCGGAAATAACCGGCCCGCAAGGCTCAGGGAAGCGCCGGCCCTCTACTGGAGAAAATCGGCGAAACTAATTATGGTGCTAAGTAATAATCTATAAATTGGAAGTCCTGGAAGAGGACTGCAGATCATCGATTAGGTGACAATGGATTAGCAAAGCCCGCGACTCCTTATTTTAATTTTAATCTTCCCCAGGGGTTGCCATGGGATTGACATCTTACCTATGGATGTTTATTTAAAACCCAGCCAGGTGATGCTTTATTATTTAAAGTCCGGATCCCCTTAATTTGGAAGTAATTTATTTGAACAATAGTTAGAAACGAGAGGAAATATCCCAATTGGGTCTGTTCAGCCCGCCTAAACAGGTCACCCCTCCCAGTGTTAAAGACTGCCGCAGGTTGGGCCGGCAGAAAGTTAGGTAATTTCATGAGCATATATGACATCGTCTTGGCTGACGACCATGTGCTGGTGCGCCAGGGGATCAAGCGGATCATCGAGGAAACCGGCCAGATGAAAGTCGTGGGGGAAGCCGGCGACGG
>DASWLF010000075.1:0-13164 GCA_036396255.1 Desulfobaccales bacterium | reverse complement strand
CATCTCAATCGAAACAGATAATCGATGCAGGATTGCTCCGAGGCAAATTTTTCTTCAAATTCCTGCACAGTTCTGGGATATTCCTCCATACGGAGGAATACTACATATAGTGGCAACGGTAGTCAAGTGCATAGCCCCATTTCAGAATTTGAGCAAGCCGAAGGCGCAGGCCGCTCCCCCGGTGGGAGTGGGGCTGGGGTGAGGGGGGAGAGGGGCGGTTCGCGAACCGCCCCTACCTCAATTGTTGCCTCTCAATTTAACCATAGCATTATAAGCAGCGGGCGGCGGTCGGGGCCGCAGGTCCCGCCTGCCGCTGCCCTTATGCGGGGGTTGGGAGGGGGTTGGGGGAGGGCGGGGACCACTTACGAAAAAGTCCCCCGGTCCTCCCCCAAAATATTCACCCTACCCGGATGCGGGCGTCCAGGGCCAGGAGGCCCGGCTGGCCGGGGAAGAGCAGCACCGGGTTGAGGTCCACTTCCTGGATCTGCGGGAACTGGACCATTAGTCGGGAGAGCGCCGCCAGGGCCTGGGCCAGGCGGTCCAGGTCCGCGGCCGGCTGGCCCCGAAGGCCGCCAAGGATGCGGCCCATGCGGGTCTCGCCTACCAGGTCCCGGGCCATGGCCGGGCTGACGGGGGCCACCCGGAGAGAGACGTCCTCCTGAACCTCGGTGTCGATGCCCCCGGCCCCGAAGGCCACCACCGGCCCGAAGGAGGGGTCCCGGCGGGCTCCCAGCAAGGCCTCCCGGCCCCCGGCCGCCTGGGACATGACCACCACCTCCCAGGGTTCGCCGGGCGGCAGGGTCTCCCGGGCGATTTGGGAGCATCTGGCAAAGCCGGCGGCCACCTGGGCGGCGTCGGTGAGGTTGAGCAGCACCGCCCCGGCTTCGGTTTTGTGCACCAGGGAGGGGGCGGAAAGCTTAAGGACCACAGGGTAGCCCAGGGCATCACTGGCGGCCACGGCCTCTTCGGGGCCCCTAACCGCCTGCCAGGCGGCCGCCGGGATCCCCAGGGCGGCGATAACGGACAGGGCCTGCGGCAGGGAGAGAAAACCGGCCCGGGACTGATGCGAGAGAATGGCGCTGATGTCTTTCTCCCCCATGGCTGGGGGTGTCTCTTCCAGAACCACGCTGGTTTCCCGCCAGACCGCAAAGTCGCGGCTATAGGCCAAGGCTCGCACCGCCTCCCCGGGAAAATGGAACACCGGCACCCTCAGAGTTTTCAGAAAATATTCCTCCTCATCCAGGGTACAGATAACGGTGATGGCCAGAGGTTTTCCGGCCTCCCGGGCCAACTCTACGACCAGCCGGGCCATCTTTTGGGCCTCCTCCCGCTCCCCCTCGGCGATGGGCCCGAAATTGAGCAAAATGGCGTCTACCTCCGGATCTCGGCATAGGGCCTGGACGATCTGGGAGTACACCTTGAAGTCAAAGATATCTCCCAGGTCGATGGGATTGGTGGGTTTGATGATGCCGGCCCGCGAGCGGTCTTCGATTAGCTGGCGGATCTGGGGGGAGAGAGGCGGTATCTGGAAATTCCACTTGCGGCAGGCATACGCCGTAATCAGTGCCTCACCGCCGCTGCGGGACAGCACTACCACGCGACTCCCCTTGACCGGGGGTTGGCCGGCCAGCTTGGCCCCCACCAGAAATTCGGCCTGGCTGGTGACCCGCTCGATGCCTCCTTGTCGGCAGGCGGCCTCCAGTACCCGCTCGTCGGTGGCCAGGGATGCGGTGTGAGATTGGGCAATGGTGGCGGTTTCGGGCCCCACATTGGCCAGTTGGAGAAAGACGGGCTTGGACGACCGTTTAGCCACCTCGAGAAACTGGCGGCCGTCCGTTATCCCTTCCAGATAAAAGTAAATCACCTCCGTCCCCGGATCTTCCAGGAAATAAGCCAGGGCGTCGTTCTCGTTCACATCCAGTTTGTTCCCCAGGCTCAGGAACTTGTTCAGACCCATTCCCTCCCGGGACATCCAGGCCAACAGGTGCAACCCCACGCCGCCGCTTTGGGAGATGATGGAGACGTTGCCTTTCCGGGGCTTGGGCCGCACGTGGGAGAAGGGCAAGGAGAGGCCCAGCTCCATATTGATCGTGCCGATACCATTGGGGCCCACCAGACGCAGGCCATATTCCTTAAGCAAGCCCCTGACTTCCTCCTCCAGGGCCAGGCCCGCGGCGCCACTCTCGGAAAAACCGCCCGATTGCACCACGATCCGAGGAATGCCCAGTTCCCCGCATTCTTTGACCAGGGAAGGCACCACCCGGGCCGGCGCCAGGATGGCGGCCAGGTCCACGGGCTCCGGCAGGTCTCGCAATCCAGGGAAGATGGGTAAACCAAAGGTGACCCCGGGCCTCCGGCCCACCAGGAAGATCTTCCCTCGATATTTGAACTCCAGGAGATTGGCCACGATGCCCTGGGCCAGGTTGTCCGGGTCGTCCGAGACCCCCACCACCGCTACACTTTGAGGATGGAAAAATTTTTCCATGTTCCGCCTAAGTCTAATTTTGTAAGTTGTTCCAAATGTTATAAAATGTAAAGCAGGCGCGCCACCCCTTAATGACACCTCGGTAAAGGCTCTTCAGGGAGGGGGCCAGGGGGTTTTCGCCAGCGGCCCCTTCCCGCATGGGCCTGGGGCCCATTTCCACATGCTCAGGTTCATCGGCTAAAGCTGATGCACCTCCGCCAACCCCCGGATAGTTTGGGGGGGGACTTGAGGAGAGAGCGGGGGAATCCCCCCAAAGATTCCCCCGGCCCCCCTCGCCCATGAATTTTTAAGAGCACTTAATATTATACCACCGCCTTCAGGCTGAGGTGAGTTATGGTTTATGAAAAGTGTGCCGAGGTGAGCGAGGAAATCTGGAACGACCTGCGGGAGCGGGACCCGGCGGAAGTGACCCGCCGCACCGGGGCCGAATTCCGGGAGGGGGTCTATCGCCTGCCGTTTCTGGAGCGCGTGCTGCTGGTGGACCCGGGGCGGCGCCGCATTGAGCTGGCCGGGTCCCCGGAGGCGGAGCCGGGATTCCGGGTATGCCTGACGGCGCTCCTTTACCTGCTGCACCTGGATACGGCGATTCTGGGGGCGCCGCTGAGCCCTCTGGAGCTGCCGGGGGGAGCCACCTTTTTCCGGGGCCACCACGGCCTGCCGAACGGGCCGTTGGAGCAGCGTTTCGGCCGGGACGCGGCGGGCTTTCTGGCCGCGGGCGCCGAACTCAAGGCCGAGACCCGGCCAGCCGGGGATGCGGCCCTGGCTTTGCAGGTTTTTCCGGGGCTGACGGTGGAAGTGATCCTGTGGCGGGGGGACGAAGAATTTCCTCCCCAGGTCTCCTTCACCTTGCCGGCGCACCTGGACCGTTGCTGGTTCCTGGACGCGGTCTGGGGGTTGCTCAATCTGGCGGCCCAGGAACTCATCAACGCCGCCCCGCCCTCCACTTGAGGGGCCGCGAGCAATCAACGAGGGGGGCCACGCCTGCCTGGCGGCCAGCCGGGTTGATTCGCCTCATCATGGCATCACCTGGGTTAGGGCCGCGCCCCCCAGGCAAGGCAGACCGTCAACCCCACCCGCGGGACTCGGAGTTAGCGGCATTGCCGACCCGCACCAGAGAGGGACCCAACCAGTGGAAGGACGTGAACCCATGAAAGCACCAGCGGCCGGCCGGACCTCGGGGACTGATTACCGGGCGATTTTCGACGCGGTCAACGATGCTATTTTGATCCACGAGGTGGAAACCGGTGACATCGTGGACCTCAACCGCGGCATGTGCGAGATGTTCGGCTACTCCCGGGAGAGCGCCGGGCGCTTGAACATTGCCGATCTCTGCGGCGGTGACCCCCGGGGCGCCCGGGAGACCTTGCGGCGATTGATAGAAAAGACCGCGGGCGGCGAGATGCAACCGTTTGAATGGCGGGCCAAAACCAGTAGCGGGCAGCTTTTCTGGGCGGAACTGCACCTGAAACGGGTCGTCCTCGACGGCATCGAACGGGTGCTGGCCGTCATTCGGGACATCAGCCACCGCGAGCAGGCCGAGGAGGCCCTGAAGGAAAGCGAAGCCCTTTTCCACCTGGTGACCGAGGGCTCCCTGGCCGGGGTCTACATTATCCAGGATCGCAAGTTCGTCTATTGCAACCCCACCATGGCCCAAATCTTTGGCTACGGGGTGGAGGAAATCCTGGAAGGGCAGGTGGCACCGCAGGACCTGGTCCACCCCGACGACCTTCCAAGGGTGCGGGAGAATATCCGGAAGCGGCTGGCAGGCGAAGAGGAATCGGTGCACTACACCTTCCGGGGCCGGCGCCGGGACGGCACAGTGATTTACTGTGAAGTGTTGGGCAGCACCATTGAATATCAGGGGCGCCCGGCCATCATCGGCACCTTGATGGACATTTCTGGCCGGGTGCAGGCTGAGGAGGCCCTGAGGCAAAGCGAGCAGCGCTACCGGGCCATTGTCGAAGTCCAGACCGAGTTGGTCTGCCGGCATCTGCCGGACACCACCGTTACTTTTGTCAATGAAGCTCTTTGCCGCTGCTTTGGGAAACCTCGGGAGGAACTGCTGGGCGGGAGTTTCTTGTCATCTATCCCGGAAGAGGACCGGAGCCGGCTGATGGAGGCCATCGCGGGATTGAGCCGGGATAATCCCATGGCGGTGCTGGAACAACGGGTTATTAATGCCGATGGCGAAATCAGATGGCAGCAGTGGACCAACCAGGCCCTCTTTGACGACCAGGGCCGCATTCTGGAGCATCAGGCGGTGGGCCGGGACATCACGGCCCAGCGCCAGGCCGAAGAGGCCCTGCGGGCCCAAAAGAACCTCTTGCACACCGTGTTTTCGGCCACTCCCGACTTGCTGGTGCTGAAGGACCGGGATTTCGTTTATCAAGCCGTGAACCCGGCTTTCTGCCAATTCCTGGGCCGGACGGCCGATGAGATCGTGGGCCGGACCGACTTCGAACTGTTTCCCCGGGGGGAAGCCGAGAAATCCCGGCGGGACGACGAGCGGGTGCTGGCGGAGGGCGCCGCCCTGGTCCTGGATGAGGAAGTCACCGGCGCCGACGGGAAGAAATGGCTGCAGGTGATCAAGACGCCGGTTATCGATGAGCCGGGCACCCCCAGCGGGATTCTCTGCTCGGTCACCGATATCAGTATGCGCAAGCGGGCGGAAGAGGGACTGAAAGAGAGCGAGGAAAGGTATCGCAGCCTGTTTCAGAACAACCACGCGGTCATGTTGCTTATCGACCCCGAGACCGCGGCCATCGTGGACGCCAACCCGGCGGCCTGCTGTTTCTATGGTTACACCAGGGAGCAACTGACCGCCAAAAAGATTACCGACATCAATATGCTTTCCAAGGAGCAGATCTTTGTGGAAATGACCCGGGCGAGAGAAAGACGGCAGCATCACTTTCACTTCCGGCACCGTCTGGCCAACGGCAAGGTGAGGGAGGTGGAGGTTTTTAGCGGTCCCATCCGGGTCCGGGGCCGGAAGCTGTTGTACTCCATCATTCATGATGTGACGGCCCGCAAGAAGGCGGAAGAGGCCCTGCGGGCCTCGGAAGCGAAATATCGCACCCTGGTGGAGCAGATTCCGGCCGTCACCTATATGGCGGCCCTGGACAATGTCACCACCCATATCTACATCAGTCCCCAAATCGAGGCCGTCCTGGATTTCTCCCAGGAAGAGTGGCTGGCCAATCCGGAGTCCTTCAAGAATCAGATCCACCCCGAGGACCGGGACCGGGTGTTGTCCGAAATGATTCTGAGCTATTCCCAGGGGGGGCCTTTTGTCTCGGAGTACCGGCTGCTGGCCAAGTCGGGCCGGGTGGTCTGGGTCCGGGATGAATCCCGGGCGGTATACGACGTCGACGGGCTGCCCCTGTTCATGCACGGGGTAGCCATGGACATCACCGCCGGCAAGGAGGCGGAGGAGGCCTTAAGGGATGCCAGCAGCAAACTTCAGGCCCTGGTTCAGGCCTCCCCCCTGGCCATTGTCGCCCTCGATGCCGATGCCAAAGTCATCAGCTGGAACCCGGCGGCGGAGCGCATTTTTGGCTGGCACCGGGACGAAGTCCTGGGGCGGCCGCATCCCATCGTGCCGGAGGAGAAAAAGCGGGAGTTCCGGACGATCTACCAGCGGGTCCTGGGGGGGGAGACCATCCGCGGCCTGGAGTTGCGCCGGCAACGGCGCGACGGCTCGCCGGTGGATATCAGCCTGTCCGTCGCCTCGCTTTATGACGCGGCCGGCAAAGTTAGCGGGGTTATGGGGGTCATGGAGGACATCACGGTGCGCAAGCGGGCCGAGGAGGACCTCCGCCGGCAGGCCGAGCTCCTGGACCTGGCTCAAGACGCCATCCTGGTGCGGGACCTGGACAACCGCATCACCTTTTGGAACCGCGGCGCGGCGGAGACCTATGGCTGGACCCGGGCGCAAGCGCTGGGGCAAGTAACCCATGAGCTGCTTCAAACAGAATTCTCCCAACCCTTGAGCGAAGTCGAAGCCGAGCTTCTGCAACAGGGGCAGTGGCAGGGGGAGATGGGGCATACTAAACGCCAGGGCCAGCGCATCGTGGTGGCCAGCCGCTGGGCGTTGCGCCGGGACCGGCAGGGCCGGCCCGCCGCCATCCTGGAGATCAACCGGGATATCACCCCGCGCCGGCGGATGGAAGAGGCGCTGCAGAGAGTCAGCCGGGCCCTCAAGGCCATTACCGAATGCCACCAGGCCATGATGCGGGCCGCCAGCGAAACAGAATTGCTCAACGAGGTGTGCCGGATCATCGTGGAAGTGGGCGGCTACCTCATGGCCTGGGTGGGATTTGCCCAGCAAGATGAGGATAAAACCGTGCGCCCGGTGGCCCAAATGGGCTTTGATGCCGGGTATGTCCATGCCATCCGGGTGAGGTGGTCCGACACGGAACTGGGGCGAGGCCCCGTGGGCTTGGCCATTCGCCAAGGGCAACCCGCCATCTGCCGGGACACCCTGACCGACCCCGGGTTTGCCCCCTGGCGGGCCGAGGCCCTGAAGCGGGGGTACGCCTCCCTGTTGGCGCTTCCTTTAAAGGATTCGCAAACCTTCGGAGCCCTGGCCATCTATGCGGCGGAGCCCAATCCCTTTGACCATGAGGAGATCAACCTGCTCATGGGGCTGGCCAACGACCTGGCCTACGGCATCACCGCGCTCCGGGCCAATGCCGAGCGCCAACGCGCCGAAGAAGCCCTGCGGGAGTCGGAGGAAAAATACCGGGGTCTGATGGATTACTCCAGCGACGCCATCCTGCTGGGCGATCTGGAGGGCAACCTGACGGAGGCCAACCGGCGGGCCGAGGAACTCCTGGGGTACACCAAGGAAGAGCTTTTGAAGATGCGCTACACCCAGCTGCATCCCCCGGAAAACCTGGAGGCCATTGGCCGGACCTTTAATGAGATCATCAGTACCGGTTCAGGCCAGATAAATGAAACCGCGGTTCTGAGGAAGGACGGCACCCAGGTCCCCGTGGACATCACCGGGAGCGTCATAGAATACGCCGGCAAGAAAGTGGCCCAGGGAATCTTCCGGGACATAACGGCGCGCCAGCAGGCCGAAAAGGCCCTGCGGGAATCGGAGCTCAAGCTCCGCTTGCTGACCTCCCAGCTCCTGACCATCCAGGAGCGGGAGCGCCGGCGGGTCTCCAGGGAGCTCCACGATGAACTGGGCCAGGCCCTGACGGTCCTGAAGATCCATCTGGTGGCCATCGAAAACAAGCTGCGGCGGGATCAGCAGGGGCTGAAGGCAAACTGCGACCAGCTCCTGACTTACATCGACGGGGTCATCGAAAATGTCCGGCGCCTGTCCTGGGATTTGAGCCCTTCCATCCTGGAAGACCTGGGTCTATCCTCTTCCCTGGGATATCTCATCGATGAAACTTGTAGAAATAATAACTTGCGCTGCTCCTTGGCCATGGATGACATCGACCAGTTGTTTTCGGCGGAAACCCGCATCAATATCTACCGCATCTTCCAGGAATCCCTGACCAATATCGTCAAGCACGCCCGGGCCACCCAGATCTCGGTGGGCATCCGCCGGGAGGGTGACGCAGTTTCCTTTACCATCAAGGACAACGGCAGAGGGTTTGATCAGAAAAAAGTCATGGCCCGGGAGATGACAAAACGAGGGCTGGGTTTGACCGCCATGAACGAGCGGGCGTTGATGGCCCGAGGATCGTTGAGCATCTGGAGTCAAAAAGACCAGGGAACCCGCATCAGGTTCCTGATTCCCATAGACAGATAAAGGAAACTGCGATGTATCGTATCGTGCTGGCCGAAGACCACATTTTGGTGCGCGAGGGGATCAAGAAGATCATTGAGGATTTTGCCGACCTCAAGGTGGTGGGAGAAGTGAGCGACGGCTTGCAACTTTTGGATTTCCTGAAGAAGTTGCCCGTCAATATGGTCATCCTGGATATATCCATGCCCCACCTGCCGGGCATCGAAGCCACCAGGGAGATCAAGAAGAACTATCCGGAGGTCAAGGTACTGATTCTCACCATGCATAAGAAGAAGGAATACCTGAACGACGCCCTGGCCGCGGGCGCGGACGGTTATTTGCTCAAGGAAGATGCGGCCAAGGAACTGCTGTCCGCGGTCAAAAAAATCAGGCAGGGGGAAATTTACGTGTCCCCCCTGCTGTCGGCGGAATTAGCCACCCTGTACGCCCAAACCCGCAGGCAAGCGCCCGCCGCCCCCTTGCGAGCAATCCTCACCTCCAGGGAAATCGAGATCATCAAGCTCATTGCCGAAGGGAAATCGAGCAAGGAAATCGCCGCGGTCTTGTTTCTCAGTTTCCGCACCATTCAAAACCACCGCAGCAAAATCATGCGGAAGCTGAACCTGAAGAAGAATACCGATCTGGTAAAATACGCCATCCAGATGGGGTATACCCCAGCCACCACTTCTTAGCCCCCGGGACTGGAATTTTCCCGCGTAGTTTAAATTTTGAGTACTTTGCTCTATGAAATTGAGTACTTTGTCTCATTTATTCTTGCAGTAAAGTTTGCAAGATTTAGCCAGGGGTAAAATAAAAATTCTTTACGGTTAGGTTTGCTATGGCACACTTATACAAGAAGGTCAAAAAGGGGCACGAGTACTATTACATCCGTGAGACCCAGCGGGTTTACGGCAAACCCACCACCATCAACCAGGTTTATCTGGGCACGGCGGACCGGGTCCAGGCCGCTTTGGGGAAAGGGGGGTTTTCCCCCAAAGAGTTCGGTTCGGTCTTTATCCTCAACGAACTGGACCGAACCTTGGACCTGGCCGGCATTGTCAATGAGATCCTGCCCGCCAAGAAAAAGACCAAAGGGCCTACTCTGGGCGAACTGGTGTTTTACGCCGCCTTGAACCGGGCCGTGGCCCCCACCAGCAAGAGGCGACTGGCATCCTGGTACGAGACCACCGACATTCAACGAATCCGCCCCCTGCGGTTGGAATCGTTGAATTCCCAGAATTTCTGGAATCATTGGGACCGCATCAGTGCCTTGGACCTGGACAAGATCTCGGCGGCCTTTTTCAAGAAAGTCTATGCCTTGCTGTCCCAGCAAGAAACCCACTTACTGGTGGAGGCGGGCAACATCTACTCCACTCCCCGGGCCCCCGCGGCCGCCAGCCTGGAGCTGGAGGGGCATGAAACCGCCGCACCCTCCCGGCAGCGAGTGGGGTTGGCTTTGCTCACTGAACGCACCGCGGGAGTGCCGTTGTATTATCGGACCTTCGGCGGCGGGCTGCCGGAAGGCGAGTTTTTCCAGCGGCATCTGGATGGCCTCCTGGCAAAGGTCTCCAGCCTGGGGGTAAGAGCCAAGCAGGCCACTCTCCTGCTGCACCCCGGGTTTGACTCCGGAGCCGTCATCCAAAAAGTGGACGCCGACCCAGGGCTGCACTTTATCGCTTCCTGCTCCCCGGATAAGGTTCCCGAACTGACCATAATTTCCCTGAAGGAATTTAGCCCCCTGGCTTCCAGGTCCTCTGGTCAACCCGGCGACTTGGAAAGGGATGAGGACAAGGTCCTTTATTACGAAACCCAGGCGCCTTTCTGGAATAACAACCGCAAGGTGATCATCGTCTTCGATCCCAAGACTTTCAACCGGAGTTACCAGGACCTGGGCAAAAAGGTGCAAAGGGTTCGCAAGGAAATGCTATCCTTGCAGCAGAAGTATCAACAGGAAGGATTCCCCCCGGATGCCCCCCAGGCCATCCAGGAACAGTTGACCCATCTTTGCCAGCGGCTAAAGCTGGATCCGACCCTCTTCGATATGAGTTTCCACGAAGAGAATGGCTTTCTGCGCATGGACTTTCAACTCAACCATCGGCAGATGGCCGGCAAGGTGCGGCGTTTTGGCAAGAATATCCTCATTACCGACCATGAGGATTGGAGCGCGGCCGAGATCTACGAAGTTTACACCAAGCGCTACCTGGCGGGGGTGCAGGGTGTCGACGGCAAGACCCAGGAAACCGGGGAAAACCCTTTCCAGGCGGCCTTGATGCCTTTGTACCACTGGACCGGCTCCAAGATCCGGGTGCACATGTTTGTCTGCGTGGTGGCTCTGACCTATCTGGCCCTGGTCTGCCAGCGTTTGCAAGGTGCGGGCCTCAAGATTCCTCCCCTGGAAGTGATGGAGGAGTTGCGGTCTCTGCGCACCGCCATTTATTCCTCTGGAGGCGAAGGCAAACTGAAAAGGGTCATCGAAAAGGTCAACGATACCCAGACTGCCATCCTGAAGGCCCTGGGCTACGAGGTCCAGGAGGGCAAGATCCAGCCCCTCCAGCCCGCTCTGAGTCCCTAACCTTAGCGATCTTAGGATTACTGGCCGGGGTTTTCCCCGGCCAGTATTTTTTTGGGCCGAGCCTGCACCGCAGCTTGGCGGTTTTGGCCGGACGAAGGGGCAAAGGGCACCAGCCCCCTACCCCCCCAACCCCATAAGAAAAATGTAGGGTGGGCACGGCCCACCAAATTTTCTGGCCGGGGAAGTCGAGGCCGCCGGCCTCGCCTTCCCCGGGCCCTTATACGGGTTGGGTGGGGGGTGTGGGGGAGGGCAGGGCCGTTGGCCCTGGCCCTTCCCCCAAAAATATCCCTGGCCCTCCCCCACAAGCCTCATCTTACCCGGCCAGCACAATCCCCGCATACCCCACGAAGGAATCGCCGGGCATGACGTCGTAGGACGTATAGTAGTCGGTGAGTAGGGCCCTGGTGGCGCCCAGTTTCAGGGCGGCCGCCACCGCAGCCGCGGCGCCCCCGGCGCTGCAAGCGCTCTGGTCTTCAACCCCGGCCTTCAGCATGCCGGTTGCGTCAAGTTTCAGGGCCAGGTCCACGAAGCGTTTATCGTTCACTTCCTTGACCCACTTCACCGCGTTGGGGCCGAAGCCCTTGGGGGCCCAGCCGTAGTTGGGGCCGTAGTGGGTCAGGTCGGTGGACCCGAAGGCCAGCAAGCTCAGTTTCAGTTCCCGGGCCACGGCCGCCACCGCCTCCCCCAGCTCTATGGCCTTGGCGGAGTGGGGGGACCTTACCGCCAGCACCCTGGCCTCAGGGAAAAAGCGTTTGACCAAAGGGAGCTGAATTTCGATGGTGTTGTCCCCGGGGTACTCCTCTTTGAGGGGCAGGCGGCGTTTCAGGGGTTCATAGAACTCCGTGGCCAGCTTGAGGTTCCCCAGGGGGGTGTCCCAGGCTTCGTCCGCCACCAGCAGGGGCGGCGAGTTGCCGCCCAGGTGGCCCCCGAACACCGCCACCACCTGGGGCTGGGTCACCAAGGAGGCGAGATAAAAGACCCGGGCCGCGGCCTTGCCGGAAAAATACCAGCCCGCATGGGGCACGATGCCGCCGAAGACTTTGGTCCCCGCCGGCAGCGCCTTGACCCCGGCCACAAATTTATCCATCTCCGCCACGCAGGCCTTCTCGCTGGCGGGGTACCACCCGATGGGTAACATCCGTTCCCGGATCCGCATGGTCGCCTCCCTCTGGCCTATCAGGGGTTGAGAAACCCGTTTATGGCGCTAAATGTCATTCTGAGCGAACCATCATGACCTTAAGGTCGCAACGAAGGATGAAAATCTAAGGGAGGCGGGCACGGAGGCCCGCCCCACTATAAATAATATTTGGTAGGGCGGCCGTCCCCGGCCGCCCCCCAGTCGAAAATTTGGAACAGCCCCTTTGGGTTTTCTTAAAAGAAGTGATGGTGTGCGGTGCCCACCCTACATTTGGGTCGCCTACGCCAATCCATGGTCTTTGCTGAAAGCTGAAAACTGACTGCTGATAGCTATTTTCATATAAACCGCGCCATCCCGAAACCCTCTGAAATCCGGTACTTTTCTCAACATTAAATCCGAGGCCGCCCGGTTTGTCAAGGTGGGTCCCTCAGAGGAATCCCGGTGGCGTCATTCTCCGGGGAAGGGGAGAAGGCTTCTCCATCAAGCGGAAACTTCCTGGAGATTCTTAACGCCTGCTGCGATTCCCCTGGAAGGCAAAGATCAGGCAAGCAGGAAGCGGGCAGGCGGAGCAATGATCAAAACCCTGATAACCGCCCTGGTGGGAGTAATTCTGGCTTTGGTGGCTGCGGCTTCAAGCTTCTCTGAGAATACCGCCGGTCCGGCCGGGGAGTTGCAAACGGCGCAGTTGCCCAAGAACCCTAAGGCGCCCAAGACCCGGAGAAAATCAAAGAAGAACGGACCACGTCTTTGACCCTGAAACCCTGGCACTATGGCGGGAATTGAAATAAAGATTTCCGATTGTCTAAATAAGCAGGAGTTTAATGATAATGAAATGTCTTTCTGGGTGCTTGAGGTCGGATAGACAGCGGTTACTTCGAATTAAATTTTATTCTAGAGTTGTTAAATAAAGGGATCTGGCCACAACCTGCAAGATCCAGGAACCCGATTCTTCAAGGGGGAATCTACTTCTCCGGTTTTTTGATCGCCTGGGAGTTGCCCCTGGGCACGCAACGTTGAGGCCAAGCGACAAAAGACTAAAAGAGCCCCCATCCCCCCATTCTGTTCATCTGCCAGTCCGTTCTTTCGTCTAACAATAATCCTTTCCCACCCAGAAGCCTGAATTTTCCGTAACAGCTAAAAAAGTAGGAAAAATTCTTGATTAATTCCTTCTCTTTGTTGTAGTTGTAAAATCATATTAAAAATTTCATTTAGAAGAAGTTCTTAGA
>DASWLF010000074.1:0-2988 GCA_036396255.1 Desulfobaccales bacterium | reverse complement strand
GGCCGCGGCAACCCGAGCCACAGCCATGGAAACCCCCAGAATGGCGTTAGCTCCCAGCTTGTCCTTGTTGGGGGTCCCGTCCAGCCCGAGCATGAGCCGGTCGATATCCACTTGTCGGGTGGGGTCAAGGGCGATGAGGTGCGGGGCGATAATCTCGTTGACATTCGCCACCGCCTTCCTTACCCCTTTGCCGCCGTAGCGCTTGGGGTCCCCATCTCTCATCTCCAGCGCTTCATTTTCGCCTGTGGAAGCTCCTGACGGCACCGATGCCGAGGCCGTCAGTCCGTTATCCAGACGCACCATGACGCGTACCGTGGGGTGCCCACGCGAATCCAGAATTTCCAGGGCCTTGATTTCTGCAATTTTACCAACCATGGCAAGCTCCTTTAGTAAAATTCTTCCTTCCCTGCGTCTAATTAAAGATATGAACCGGGTAATCCCTCAATGCCTTCCCTATCACTCTCTTTTCGCAGAAGGGAAGAGAACAGCAAGACCACGGACCGAGGTTGTGCCAGGTAAGTCGGCTCCTCCACCTGAACGGCCTCGGTCTCCTCACAAATGTCTCCGGGAGAAAGAATCGCGGTGTCCATGAGCCTTCGCCAGCCCGCCGCCGCCTTGTCCGGCAGTCGCGGCAATTGAAAGCTCAGTGCTTCCCAGTAAGCATTGCAAATGAGATGAAACACCCGGGCGCCGGTCAGGCTTAGCGCGGTGGCCGCCAGACTGTGGGAGTCGGGGCCCCAGTCAGGTTGATGCAACTTGACCCCGTGCCAGTCATATCTTGCCTGTGCCAGAAACTGGCTCAGGGTCAAATCGGTCTCCAATGAGGCTTTGTCAAAGTGCAGGCGCAGCCGGATGAGCTCTTTGACAAACCGGTGCACGTCAGCGTGCCGATCCACCAGGGACCAGTCAAACCAACTCAAGTCGTTATCCTGACCGTAAGCATTATTGTTGCCGCGCTGGCTGCGCCGCACTTCATCGCCCATGAGCAGCATGGGGGTGCCGAAGGACAGCAGGGTTAAAGCCAAAAAATTTTTCACCTGGCGATTCCTCAGCGACTCCACTACCGGGTCATCGGCAGGCCCCTCCGCCCCGCAGTTCCAGCTCAGGTTTTGGTCGCTGCCGTCCCGGTTTTCTTCCCCGTTGGCTTCGTTGTGCTTGTGGTTGTAGGACACCAGGTCGTTTAAGGTAAAGCCGTCGTGGCAGGTGACGAAATTGATGCTCTGCTCCGGCTCCCTCTCCTCGTGTCCATAAATATCGGGGCTGGCCAGCAGGCGCTGGGCTAAAGGGGTTACCGTGTCTGGATCACCTTTCAGAAAAGCCCGAATGTCGTCCCGAAATCTACCATTCCACTCCTTCCAGGTGTCCCCCACGAACCTCCCCACCTGGTAAAGCCCTGCCGCGTCCCAGGCCTCGGCGATGAGCTTGGTCCCGGCCAGCAAGGGCGAGGACTCGATATCCCACAGCACCGGAGGATTTTCCAAAGGACGCCCCCTTTCGTCCCGGGACAGGATGGACGCCAAATCGAAGCGAAAGCCATCCACGTGCATCTCTTTCACCCAGTACCGGAGGCTGTCCAAAATGAGACGGCGCACGACAGACTGGTTGGCGTTCAGGGTGTTGCCGCAACCGCTGTAATCGGCGTAGAGGGCCCGATCAGGTTCCAGCAAATAATACACCTCGTTGGCCAGGCCCCGAAAACAGAACGTGGGCCCCAAATGGTTCCCCTCCGCGGTATGATTGAAGACCACATCGAGGATTACTTCAATGCCGGCCCGGTGCATGGCCTTGACCAGGTCCCGGAATTCGTCAAGCACTGCCAATGGGTCTTGCTGGCAACCATACCCCTGGTGGGGGGCAAAAAAGGACACCGGGGAGTAACCCCAGTAGTTGACCAATCCTGGAGGACAATCTTGGACATCGAATTGGAAGACCGGGAGCAGTTCCACGGCAGTAACCCCCAGGTCTTTCAGGTACGGAATCTTTTCCATGAGCCCGGCGAAGGTGCCTCTCTTTTCCGGCGCGACCCCCGAACTGGGATGCCTGGTGAAACCTCCTACGTGCAATTCATAAATAATGGTCTGGGCAAAGGGGCGTTTGAGCGGCAGATCCCCTTCCCAATCATAACGGCTCAAGTCGGCCACCACGCTCTTCATGGCCGTAGCGGGGTTCTCCCCCGGTCCACTGGCCAGGTCCCGGCTGTAGCCCGGTGAAACCGCGACGGCCCGGCCGTATGGGTCCAACAGAACTTTCCCAGGATCAAATCTGGAGCCTTTCTCCGGCGTCCATGGCCCCATAACCCGGTACCCATAAATCTGGCCGGCTTTAAGCCCGGGGACGAACACGTGCCAGTAATAATAGGTCCGATGTTTGTGGGGATCGAGAGTGATCACCCGCTCGGGCCGGGGCGAATCCATTTCCCCAAACAGGAGCAATTCTACTCTGGCGGCCCCTTTGGAAAAGACGCTGAAGTTGACTCCTTCAGGATAAACCGTGCCCCCTAAGGGAAAGCTACGTCCTGGATTGGTTGAGAAACCCAAGGATTCTCTCCTAATCATCAGAGCGACTTGACTCTCCAGACCTTCTTGCAGTATTCCCGGATGGCCCGGTCCGAGGAGAATTTGCCCATACGGGCGGCGTTGAGGATGGACATGCGGGTCCAGCGTTTTTCATCCCGGAAAATTTGGCCGACTTCATCCTGCCGGTCTATGTAAGACCGATAGTCGGCCAGCAAGAGATATTCGTCGTGACATAAAAGTGAGTTCACCAGGGGCTTGAACAGTTCGCGGTCGCCGTGGGAGAAGAAGCCTGAGCTGATTAGGTCCAGTGCTTCCTTGAGTTCACCATCGTCTTGGTAATAGTGCTTCGGGGCGTAGCCTTCTGCCTTCAAATTCTGCACCTGCTCAGCCGTGAGCCCGAACAGGAAGAAATTTTCCGGGCCCACTTCCTCCCGAATCTCCACATTGGCGCCGTCCAGCGTGCCGATGGTGA
>DASWLF010000073.1:0-2351 GCA_036396255.1 Desulfobaccales bacterium | reverse complement strand
ATTTACCAAGGCCGGCGGCGGGACGCAAGGAGAATGCCAGGGGCGCCCGCCAAATCGCCACCCCTTTGCCATTGACAGGAAAGGGAAATCTTGGTTAGATACCTAAGGAGGAAGGCCGGCCCGCCGGAGGTCCGGCCGGCGCCAAGTCCATGAGTCGCCTGCGGGTTTTCGTCTTAGGGTGTTTTCTGGCCGCAGCTTTGGGGGCCCTGCTGGCGCCGCCGGGCTCGGGGGGACAGAATGCCATGAACCTGACCGATGCCGATAAGAACCAGTTGCTCAAGCAGGCCCGGGCCAGCATCGAGGCCCATCTAAGCTCCGCCTCAGTGCCGCCGGTGCGTGAACCGTCCCCGGTGCTGGGCCAGCGCCGGGGAGCCTTCGTCACCCTGCACCGCCAGGGACGCCTGCGGGGCTGCATCGGCTACCTGGAGGCGGTGAAGCCCCTGCTCCAGACGGTGCAAGAAATGGCGGCGGCCGCGGCGTTCCACGACCCCCGCTTCAAGCCCCTGAAAAAAGAGGAGCTGGCCGACCTGGAGATCGAAATCTCGGTGCTCAGCCCCATGCAGCTTATCAGCAGCACCGACGACATCGAGGTGGGCAAGCACGGCCTCTACGTGGTCCAGGGCTTTAGCCGCGGCTTGCTGTTGCCCCAGGTGGCCACCGAATGCAAATGGGACCGGCTGGCCTTTCTGCAGCAGACCTGTTTAAAGGCCGGGTTGTCCCCGGACGCCTGGAAAGACCCTTCCACTAAGATTTACAGCTTCACCGCCGATATCTTTGCGGAATCCCCGCCCAAAAGTGGTGGTTCCAGGCAGGAGCCCAAATCTCCATGACCCCCAACCCCACGCCGCCACCGGAGCATCTACCCGCGCCCTTGCCTCCTGAAACCCCCGGCGGCGAGAGCCTGCTTTGGCGCCTCGTGCGCCAGCGCTTCCTCTTGGTGGCTCTGGTAATCGTTCTCTTTATGGGAGCCCTGTTCACCTGGGGAGCTCTGCGGCAGGGCAAGACCACGCCGGCGGCGCCCAAGACCATGGTCTCGGCCCCCCACGGAGCGCCCCCCTCCGGAGCGGCCCCCCACGAGGCTCCCAAGCTGAAAGAACCGGCGCCCGCCCCGCCCGCGGCGGCCCACAAGGAAACGGCTCCGGCGCCGCCCCCGCCCCGGGAACCGGTTAAGGGAGAGACCTTCACCCGGGCCCTCATCAGGATCATGGACGATCAGGTGAACCAGGCCTGGTTCGGCTGGCGGCCCAACACCATTGTCTTCGGCAAGTTCGGCCTCACCGACAACGTCAACCATACCCAGCTGGGGGTCCTGGAAGTGGCCCGCCGCACCATCGTGGTCCTGAACGAGAACTTTACCCGCTTTGCCACCACCGAGGCCTATGATCCCCGGGTCAACGAGGCCATGAACTTCGTGATGGTGAGCCCGGACAAGTACTGGTTCCCCTCCGCTTCCGGCAAGTACCGGGAGGCCATGGCCGACCTGGAGATCTACATCGGGAATTTGCAAAAGGGGCGCAGCCGTTTCTATTCCCGGGTGGATCACCTCATCGCCCTGCTCAGCAATTATAAGGACCTGCTGGGCAGCAGCTTTAACAACCTGATCAAGGATACGGAAGCCGACGGCAAGCCGGTGTCCTGGTGGGTGACGGACGATTACTTCTATTTCGGCCGGGGCATCGCCTTGGGGATGGCGGCGATGCTGGAGGCCGTGAGCAAGGATTTCCACCAGGAGCTGCAGAAGAAAAATTCCCACAAGCTGCTGGAGGACGCCATCCATGCCCTGCACGGTGCCTCGCACCTGGCCCCCTGGCTGGTGACCAACGGCGCCAAAGACGGCATCCTGGCCAACCACCGGGCCAACATGGCCACTTACATCGGCGAAGCCGAGCATGTGATCTCCACCCTGCAGATGCAGCTGGCCACCAATTAGTTTCCCAGACGACCTCAGATTACCGCCGGGCGGGAATTTCCTTGAAATTTCCGCCCCTTTGTTTTAAGGTGGGCTAACTTTGGCTCAGGAGGAGGCAGATGCTGGTCGGACAGATCATGACCAGGGAGGTGGCCACCATCACGCCGGACAAGTCGGTGGGGCAGGCCCTGAAATTGATGCAGAAGTTCAATATTCGCCACCTCCCGGTAGTGCAACACCACCGCATGGTGGGTTGGATCACCTCCCGGGACCTGCGGGAAGTGCTCCTGGCCTCCATGCTGGAAAAGATCACGGTGGGGGACGTCATGGTGCAAGCCCCCATCACCGTCACCCCGGACACCAGCGTGGAGGAAGCGGCCCGGTTAGTGGTGGAGCACAAGATCGGCGGTATGCCGGTGGTGGAGGGCGACCGTTTGGCCGG
>DASWLF010000072.1:0-6894 GCA_036396255.1 Desulfobaccales bacterium | reverse complement strand
ATAATTGCTTAAATATTCATCATGTTTAGTTAATGGGGCAACGGCCCTGGCTGCCAGCGCAATTTTCGTACCGGACACTACTGCCGTCAGGGGGGATTTTATAAGCATTTAAATCCCCCTTTTTCAAAGGGGACTTAACCCGGTTAAGTCCAGCGCTCCGGACCTGAATTTATATCCAGCTAATTATGAAACCAGACACCAGCTCCTCCCCGGGGGGCTGGACCCGGGCACCGCCTTGCCATGGCTGCGGTTAATGATTAAATTGGGAAAAACCGCGGCAGGCCGCCCCGTCCCGGTTGGGCGGGGCGGAGCCGGGAATCTGCCAACCGCTGAGGAGGAAAGATGTCCAAGAGAAAATACCGGGTCAAGGCCGAATGTCCCGCGTGCGCCTGCGGGGATATCTCCTTTCTGGGGCCGGAGACTCTCCGGGAAAAGTTTATCGGGGATGAGAAGGAGATCGACATCCTCTGCCCCATGTGCGGCACCAAGCAGAAGGGCAAATTGGTAGAGGAACCGGCGCCCAAGAAATAAAGAGCCGCAGCATCTATCAGGCTGTTGAAAAACGGGCTTTTCATGTCATCCTGAAAAAAGTGAAGGATCTCAACCGGCTGAAAATACGAGATTCTTCGCTTCGCTCAGAATGACAAATTCTAAATTATGGGAGTTTTTCTGCAGCCTGATAGAGCCCTGGAGGCACCGCCCCTGGTTTCCCGGGCCGCCCGCCGCAGTGCCGTCCTCAGCCGGGGGCGCCCCCGGCCCTGCCGCCCATGAGGGCAAATGGGGGGGGAGGCCCAGCCGTTAATTAGGGTCTGGCCTGGAGGCGCTCAGGGTGCTGCCGCGCCGTTACCCGGGGGCCTGCTGTTAGTTGCCCGGGGTTGCGCCGCAGGACGCGCCTGCGCCGCGGGGCGCGGCGGCGCCGCCGGCCGGGCTTGCATCAGAGGACGCGCCGGGGCCATGGGCCCGGGCTGCATCGTGGCTCGAGTCGGCGCCGTGGTCCCGGGTTGCGCCTGGGGCTGCAGTTGTCCATGAGGCCGCTGTTGCCCCTGGGGCCAGGTCTGCGCCCCGTGGTTGGTTCGCTGGTTGCTTGGTTGGCCGCTTCTGCTCTGCATGGGGTTGAGATGGGCCTGCCCCTGGGGGCCCAGGCTGCCGCCGGCTCCCAGCCGCGGTGCCGTCCCGCGCCTCCGCTCCGCCTCCCCTGCCCGCCGCCGGTATTCCTCGGGGCTCAGTTGCCCGGAGTTCCATGCCCGCCGGCTTCGATCCTCCTGGCGCTGATGCCGCCGCTCTATCCAGGGACCGGGCGGGGCGGCCGTGGTTCCTTCGGGCCCTGGCGTCACCACCTGGCCCGGCTGGTAAACGTAGGCGCCGCCGTTGCCGGAGTAAACATACGGTTGGCTCTGATAGTAGGGTTGATAGGGCTGGGAATAACCCCCGCCGTTCCCCGGATCATAGGCGTAGGGCTGGGGTGAATAGTATGGTTGGGGGGCCCCGCCGCCCATCCCGCCGTATCCCAAATCATAGCCGCCGCCATAACCATAAGGCGACATCCCCGGATATTGCCCCATGCACCCCGCCACGCTTATGGTGCTCACTAACAAGACTGCCGCCCAAGAAACCATGGCCATATTGCCTCCCTGCTCCCCATCCCCCTCCAGGTTAATAAATCGGCTTGACTGGAGCTCGAATCCCGTTACCGGCGCTGGATTTAGAGTGACCCTGGCCCACTCCCCTGGCCGTCCCCCATCCAGACCCTTCTTAACAGGTTAGATAAACCCCGGCGCCAGATGTTAGGGTCATTTCAGTCCCTGACGGTATTTATGGTGAAGTTAGGATCGGGCCGGCCCGGCGCCTTGTCCCGGAGCCGGCGCCAGGATTCTTTGCAGGTAAGGCCGGCGGGGCGAAACCCCAAGGGGAGACCGGACCTCCAACCGCAGCCCCGTCCCAGGCAATCATGAACCCGGCCAGAGTCCATCTAGTGTTGTGTTTCAGAAATATCTTGCCTTAAGGAATCGGCTTTTTCCCCTCCCCCTTGATGGGCTAGGGTGAGGGGTGATCCGGTAGGGGCGGTTCGCGAACCGCCCCTACACCCCCCTCCCCCCAACCCCCTCCCACCAGGGGAGGGGGAATTATGGCTATGAACTTTTGTAAGATATTTCCGGGACGCAATAATAGTGGTTTGTTTCATAATTAGGCTAACCTCGTAAAGACAGGGTTTTTTTACCCCCCCTTTCCTAAAGGGGGGTCAGTTGCTGTAGGGTGCGTTCTACGCACCAATAATGGCGCGTGAAACGCGCCCTACATGAATATCTTTTTAGGGCGGGCATTGCCCGCCAATAATTGTTCGGGCATAAAATAACTTCTTGTGTCCGGACTTTTCTTTTCCAACCGGGAACTCTCGGGGGTATTGGCTGCTTGGGACGGCGCAGGCTAAAGCCTGCGGCTACATTTTCAATTTTTCGATTTAAGCCGGTAATGCAAAATACCTGCCGGACACTACTGGGGTCAGGGGGGATTTTTATAAGCGCTTGAAATCCCCCTAAATCCCCCTTTTTCAAAGGGGGACTTAACCCTGCCAAGCCCAGCGCTCCGGACCCGTATTTATTTCAAGCTAATTACGCATCATACCGGGTTGCGTTCAAATGGTTGTTTTTGTAGCCGCAGGCTTTAGCCTGCGCCGCACAGGCGAGACGCCTGTGCCACCAAGAAAAGGTGGAAGAAAAATATTCGATTGGTCGCAACTCGGTATCAATCCTCTGGCCTAAGTCTTTCCGGCTAGCAAAGATAGGGCTGTCGGGGCTGCCGGCCTGCCTGGAGGCGCCGGCCGGAGGAGGGAGGAATAGAACTGCGGGGTAGCCTGCCGGATTTTTTACAGGTACGCCTTCACCACATACTGCTGCACCATGCGCTGGGTGTTGAAAAAGGCGCCGTTGATGGCGATGGCCCCGTACATGGCCCGCATGAAGGCCTGGCGGTCCCGGTAATAACTGGGGACGATTACCTGCTCCAGTTTCTCATAGAGGCAATGGGCCTCGTCGGCGCAGTCGCCGTCCTCGGGGCCCTTCCGTACCGGGTCACCGATGGACCAGCCGGTGAAGTTCTCGATGTGGCCTTCCAGCCACCAACCGTCCAGGGTGCTGAGGCTGGGGACGCCGTTCAGGGCGGCCTTCATGCCGCTGGTGCCCGAGGCCTCGTTGGGGGGCTGGGGGGTATTGAGCCACACGTCCACCCCGCCGGCCAGCAGGCGCGCCAGCCAGGTGTCATAATTGGCCAGGTAGACCACCTTGATGTCCGGCCGCAACGCTTCCCCGGCCTGAAAGATACGCCGGATGAGGTCCTTCCCCTGACTGTCTTTAGGGTGGGCCTTGCCGGCATAAATCACCTGCAGGGGGCCAACCTCCCGGGAAATGCGCCGCAATCGCTCCAGATCACGGAACAGCAGGTCCGCCCGCTTGTAAGTCGCGGTGCGGCGAGCGAATCCCAGAGTCAGGACGTCCTTGTCCATGCCGGCGTTGGTCTCGTGGTTGACATAGGCCAGGAGTTCCTGCTTGGCCTGCTGGTGCGTGTCCCACAACTCTTCGCCCGAGATGTTGAGGACATAGCGCAGGCTGAAGTTGTCCTCCCGCCACCCCGGGATGTGGCGGTCGAAGAGGGCCTGGAAGGGCTCCGTGGCCCAGGTGGCGGCATGCACCCCGTTGGTGATGGCGTCCACCGGATAGTTGGCGAACATGAGCCGGGACACCTCGCCGTGCTTCTTGGCCACCCCGTTGACGTAGTTGCTCAGGTTGAGGGCCAGGTAGGTCATATTCAGCCTGAACCCCCGCTGGGACAGTTCGGGCACCCGGGCAAAATCCCCGCCATACTGTAAGATATGTTGCTGGATATCCACGGCAAACAGGTCCTGCCTATCCACCACCCACTTAAAGTTGCCCGCCAGTTTCTCCACCAGCTCCAGAGGGAACTGGTCGTGTCCCGCCGGCACCGGGGTGTGGGTGGTAAAGATGCACCGGGCCCGCACCGCTTCAATCTCCGGCTGACCGATGGTGTCCTTCCCGGCCTTCTCCGCCTCCTCGTTCAGGAGTTCCATGGTAAGTAAGGCCGCGTGCCCCTCATTCATGTGGAAGCGTTTCAGATCCCGGTACCCCAGGGCCCGGAGCATCCGGACGCCGCCGATCCCCAGGAGGACTTCCTGGCACAGGCGGTACCAGTCGTCGCCGCCGTAGAGGTGGTCGGTGAGCCGCCGATCCCAGTCGCTGTTTTCCGGGAGGTCGGCGTCCAGGAAGTAAACCGGCACCACGTAGCCGCTGACGCCCCGGACCTCATATTTCCAGGCCCGGAGGTTGAGTTCCCGGCCCTCCAGGGACACCTGGGCCCGGGCCGGCATCTCGGTGAGGAAATCGTTGACGGCCCACGCCACCGGCTCTTCCGTCTGGTTGCCCAGGGCATCCAGCCGCTGGTAAAAGTAGCCCTGGCGGTGGAGCAGGCAGACGGCCACCACCGGCACCTTGAGGTCGGCGGCCGAACGGATGGTATCCCCCGCCAATGCTCCCAGCCCGCCGCTGTAAGTAGGCATGCCGGGCTCCAGAGCAATCTCCATGCTGAAGTAGGCTATGGCGCGGTCATTGGGCATGGCAGCTCTCCTGAGAAGATTTTATTTAAGGTTTTGAGACCGTTGCAAGGGTATCAAAATCAATATTCTCGCGGCTGGAAGGCCTTATAATCACCCCCTTTAAGAAAGGGGGGTAATTAAAGATAACTCTTTGATAAGCCATGGAAACCAATCTTAATTCCCCCTTTTCTAAAGGGGGATTTAGGGGCAATGCTGTTCATTTAAGCATTGGCAATTTCTATTTTTCGTAGGGGCGGGGTTTTCCCGCCCAATAAATGGCCCTTCTTATACCAGGGCGGGGAGACCCCGCCCCTACATGGCGCTTAAGTGAACAGTATTAGATTTAGGGGGATTATTTAACGCCTTCCTATTTCGACTAAGCCTTTTTCGGAGCCCTCGCCAGGAGTAACCCCAATCAGCGCCGCCACCCGCTCACTCCAGACTTCCTTCTCTTAGGTGAAACACCCAGCCGGGTGCTCAATAGTCTGATTTCCACTCACCGCCTTGCCGCACGAAGTTTTGCCAGCGCTTACCTGCAAAGACCGCCACGGCGTGATCCCCGCGCACCACCACCCGTTTAAGACGCCGGGTCGAATCCTTCAGCTCAGCAGCCGCCTGTTTCGCCCAAGACTCGGCTTCCGGGCCGGCCGGGGCCAGGAAGGCCCGGCGGCGACGGTTGGCGCCTTCGGTGGAAAGCCGTTGTGCAGTCTCAAAATCGCCTTTCTCCAAAGCACGGGCCTGCTCCCGGAGCACTCGCACTTGGGGACTGTTTTGCGCCGCCGGGCCCACCAGCACCGCGGTGACCGCCATCTCATGGAACAACGGGGCACTGAACCGGAGTGCATAAGCCAGTTTGGGCCTCCCCCCGGTTTGGCCCTGGCGCTCATCGTGGTGTTGCACTGTACCGCCCACCCGGTTGCCGCCAATTTTCAGCTCTATGGGGGCCTTCCCCCCGGTGGTGCGGAGCGTCTGGGTCATGAGGGGTTTTCCAGGCTCCGCCGGCGGGTAGAGCAGGGTAACCTCCAGACGCTGGTGATCGTTGGGATCCAACTTAAGCAGCAGGCCCTGCAACCTTCCTTCCCTGGCCATCTGCTCCACCGCCAGGAGGGCGATGCCGGCCAGGGCCTCTGGCGGCACCTCCCGATCCGCCAGCAGGAGGCGCAATTCCTGGGGACGATCCAACAGCCCTTCGGCGTTGTCGTGGAGGTGGGCGTATGCCTGGGTGAGCGCCACGGCTGTGTCGTTCACCTGAAGGGAGCCCTGGACCCGGCCCGGGTCGATGGCCAAAACGTATGGGGGCAGACCGGCAAAGAGCAATAATAACAGCCATAGCAGTTTCATGATTAATCCCTGCGCTGCCGGTAATTGGACCCTGATGGGGTGAGGGCGGAAGGTAAACCCAACTGCCGGGATGGCAGCCATCAGCCTCAACCTTAACAAGACCGCCCGGGCAGTCCCGGTCACCGGCGGCTTCCGGTAAGGCGCCATAACTCTGAGAGCCTTCCAGCCCAGATGAGGGTGGGCCGGCGGCTGGGGCAAGCTTTTCCGGAACCGGAGTGAGACTCTCAGTGCATCAGGCTCTCATAGATTGGGCAGCTTGGCAAGCGATCTTGCCAAACCCGATAGTTATCTTCGGACCAGCTTAACCTGGCGATATTATCTGGAAATCACCACCTGGTGGGGTCCACCCGAGGCGAGGGGCGCGGATCTTTAATCACTGGCGCCTTCAATGATGGGTTTGATGGGTAGGGTCAATTTTCTTGGGTGATATTTTTAAGGCATGGCAAAGCCAGGCGTCCCCTGCTGATCCATTGGGACACCTTCTGGGATGATTCATTTTACCCAAATCGGGGTCCAAGGGAATTGTAGACCGAACCACTGGAACCTTGCCAGGCATGCGTCTCGACAAGGTGCTTAAAAACATGTATCGGGATTTTTTATGGCAATTTGCCGTGACGGTGCTATTATTAACTCCTAATTTCTCTCGATGTTGAGGCTTATCTGCCTAGCCGGAATTTCTGGTTCTGCCCGAAGATTTTCAGGCCCAAGCCCGCAATTTATCCCAACCGGTGGGAACATCCTGGCTACCATGAGAAATATTTAAGGTGCAAAAGGGGGCGAGCGGGCACTGCTCTGCCAGCAAAATAATCTAGAAGCGAAGGGTAGGCTCAGATGGAAAAGACTGATAGAATCTATGTCGCTGGACATCGGGGCCTGGTCGGCTCGGCAATCAGAAGGCATCTGGGACAGCAGGGTTACCAGAATATCTTGACCAGACCTAGCCAAGACTT
>DASWLF010000071.1:0-2111 GCA_036396255.1 Desulfobaccales bacterium | reverse complement strand
TCCAAGAGCGGGATGGTGAACTTGCGGGAGGTCTGGGTCAGGTCCTTGAACTGGATGACGGTGATCTCTTTGTGCTGCTTGAGGAAATCGACCAGAGCCGCCTTGAGGCGGGCCATGGCTTCCTGGTGGAAGTAGAGGTCTTCCTTCACCTTCACCAGGCGGCCCTGGTTCACCAGTACGGAGAGGAGTTGCTTGAGTTTGTCCGGGGGAACCTCCAGAGCCGCAGTCACTTCCTTCAAGGTGGGCGGTGAAAGGTCACCTTTCCGGTAAAGGGCTGCCAAGCGACTTACGAGATCCTCCTGGTCCACGGCCAGGGTGACCTTATGGCTGGCCAGGCGCACCAGGTCCTTTTCCAGGGCGATCTGCTTCTGGCTGACCATATCGGCCAGCAGATAATTGAACAGGCGCACCTCCATCTGGGCCGGCAGCTGGCGGCGCAGCTCTTCCTTGGAGAGGCCGGGCTTCAACGGGTTCTTGCGGTGGTAGGCGGACAAGAGCTCCCGGGCCTGCTGCTCCAGCTCCCGGGCGGTGGCGGTGAGCAGGTAGCGCTCCTTTTCCGGGTCGTAATTGAGGGCCTGGCCCTCTTGGGCCTGGGTTCCCAGCAGGTGAGCCAGGTCCCCGGGATCCCAGGGCAGCAGGGCCGTAAGTTCCGCCCGGGAACGACCCGCGGCTCCGGCTTCCGCCAGATAGAGGCGCAGGACCTCCTCCGGGGAGCCCTGCTCCAGGGTGGTCAGGCCCGCCAGCACGTGGGCCTGATGTCTTTTGTGGCGGGGCGGGTTAACGTGGAGAATGAGGCCGCCGCCCCAGGTGAAGGCCGGGGAGAAGCTGCGGATTACCAGGCGGTCGCCGGGCTTCAGGGCCAGGGGCTGCCGCAGGAAAAATTGCACGTAGCCCGAGGCCCCGGGCGGCAGTTCGTCGGCGTCCAGCAGCAGGGGCAAGGCCACCCGCTCGCTGGTGCCGGTATGCAACCGCACCGCCTGCCGGTGCTTCAAGGGGCGGGGGGCGCTGGGCAGAACTTCCAGGTAGGCGTCCAGGCGCCGGCTGGGGAGCAGGGCCCCCGGGGGCGCCACCACCATGCCCCGTTCCAGCTCCTCTTTTTCCAGCCCCTGGAGATTGATGGCAGTGCGGTTGCCGGCCAGGGCCTCCTCCACCGAGGCGCCGTGCACCTGGAGGCCCCGCACCCGGGCCTTGTAGCCCGGGGGATAGACGGTCACCGCCTCTCCCACCCGCAGGCGGCCGGAGATGGCGGTGCCGGTGACCACGGTGCCGAAGCCCTTGATGGTAAAGACCCGGTCGATGGGCAGCCGAAAGATGCCCTTGGCCGGCTTGGGAGGGACCCGGGCCGCCAGCTCCGCCAGGGTCTGAAGCAGCTCCTCCTTGCCGGCCCCGGTGACCGCGGAAAAGCGCACCATGGGGGCGCCCTCCAGAAAAGTCCCCTGGATGGCCTCCCGCACCTCCTCGGCCACCAGCTCCAGCCAGTCTTCCTCCACCAGGTCCGCCTTGGTGAGGACCACCAGGCCCTGCTTGACCCGGAGCAACTGGCAGATCTCCAGGTGCTCCCGGGTCTGGGGCATGACCCCTTCGTCCGCGGCGATGACCAGGGCCACCAGGTCCATGCCGGTGGCGCCGGCCACCATGTGGCGCACGAAGCGCTCGTGGCCCGGCACGTCCACGATCCCCAGGAGCTGGCCGGTGGACAACCTCAGGTCGGCGAAGCCCAGCTCGATGGTGATCCCCCGGAGCTTCTCCTCCTTCAAGCGGTCCGGGTCGATGCCGGTCAAAAACTTGATCAGGGCGCTCTTGCCGTGGTCAATGTGGCCGGCGGTGCCTAAGATAATGGGGGCGGTGGACATGGTTTTTAGTAGCCAGTAGTCAGTAGCCAGTTGCCAGTGGTCAGTGGCGCACAATGCTTGCTGGTTTTTTAACACTGACAACAGACTACTGGCAACTGATAACTTTTTCTTACTTCCCCGGCCACTCCCGGGTGATTTCGAAGTGGTCCCGGGAGAAGAGGGGCTCTTCCTTGAAGCTCACCCGGAGGCGGTGCGCCGCGGCCAGGCGGGTCAACAAGCCCTGCCCTTCCTGCCTGATGATCCCGATTACCTGGGGAT
>DASWLF010000070.1:0-1803 GCA_036396255.1 Desulfobaccales bacterium | reverse complement strand
AGCATTTTGGCAGAGGTCCGACTCCGGCCCTCCCTCAAGACTAATGCCGTAAGTTCCGATTACTAACCCGATTGGTACTGAAAGAAAGGCCCATCGGGTCCCATGTGCAAAGACGGCAAGCTAGGGCTCAAAACCGCCCTCGGTTTCCTGGTGGTCACCGGGGCGCTGCATAATCTAAAAAACACCCTGGCGGACCCGGACCTCTGGGGATACCTGGCTTTCGGGCGACTCTGGTGGGAAACGGGGAAGTTCCCTTATCAGGATGTCTTTTCCTACGTTCCCACCCTGAGCCCCTGGATCTACCATGAGTGGCTCACCGGCGTCCTCTTTTATCCCCTGTATCAGAGCCTGGGAGCCCCGGGCCTGCAGCTGGCCCGATACACCCTGGGACTGGCCGCGGCGGGGCTGGTCTATCTGACGGCCCGGAAGCGGGGCGCCGATCCTCTGGCCGCGGCCCTGGGGTTGTGGGGGGCCCAGCTGTTCCTGGCCCTGGGCTACAGTCCGGTGCGGGCCCAGGTTTTCACCTACGGGTTTTTCGCCCTTTACCTGTATATCCTGGAGGGAGCCCGGCACACCCGGAACTGGCGCAGTTTGTGGCTCCTGGTCCCCATACAGGCGGTCTGGTGCAACCTGCACGGGGGGTTCGTGGCCGGTTTGGGCCTCATCGCCCTCTACGCCCTGGGAGAGGGCCTGTCCCGACGGCCCTGGCGCCCCTATGCGGAGATGTTGGTCCTGGCGGCCCTGGCCACCCTTATCAACCCCTACGGCCCGGCTTACTGGAAATACCTGGTCCGGGCCGTCCTGATGCCGCGGCCGGAGATCACGGAGTGGGCCTCCCTGCTGGAGGCGTACCGCCAGGGCATCATCAGCGGGCAGAAGCTTTCTTATTTTCTTACTCTGGTGGCCTTTGGCGTCGCCCTGGGGTGGTGGGCCAGGTGGCGGGACCTCACCGCGGCCCTGGCCCTGGCCGTCACGTTCTGCCTGGGCTGGCGGCACCAGCGGCACCTGGTCTTCTTTCTGCTCCTGGCCGGCGCCTATTTTCCCCTGCTGTTAACGGCATATCTGGCGGCTCTGAGGTCCCGGGCGCCGGTGGCGGCCGCCTGCGCCCGGGTGGGCCGGCGGCTTCCCTGCCTGGGCGCCGTTGTCCTGGCCCTGACTTTGGGCTACGGCTTTCTTAACGCGGCTCCCTGGAGCATAAAAACCCCGGCGCAACCGGGCACAGGGGTCACCAGCAGCATTTATTATCCGGTGGGCGCGGCGGATTATATCCGCCAGCGGCGCCTCTCCGGGAAGCTGCTGCTGGAATTCAACTGGGGGGAATACGCCATCTGGGAACTCTTTCCCCGGTGCCGGGTGGCCCTGGATGGGCGCTACGAGACGGTTTATGCCGATGAAGTGGCGGCGGCATATTTTGAGTTTATTGATGGCCGCCCGGGCTGGCAGGATTTTTTAAGGGATTACCCCCCGGACCTGGTGCTGGTGGACAGCCGTTCCCGGATATATGCCCTGCTCCTGGGAGCTGACGGGTGGCGGCTCCTTTACGCCGACCCGGGCTGCGCCCTGTTTGTGAGGTCTCTTGGGGGAGGGGGCCAGGGGCCGAGGGCCCCTGCCGCCCTCCCCCAAACCCTCACCCCCCAACCCCCATAAGTTAGAATAAAGCGCTATTTCAGCAGGGTTTCCGAGATGCGGATCACCGCGGGGCCCAGGATGACCACCATGATGGTGGGAAAGATGAACAGCAGCAGGGGGAAGACCAGTTTCACCGGGGTCTTGGCCGCCAGTTCCTCCAGCTTCTGGCGCCGG
>DASWLF010000069.1:0-1939 GCA_036396255.1 Desulfobaccales bacterium | reverse complement strand
AAGGGATTGGGGGATGGGGTTTGGGGAAGGGGGCAGGGGCTTTTGCCCTTAGCCCCCTCCCCCAAAACTCATCTCAATTCTTGCAACGCCCGGGCCGCGAAGTCCAGGGTGGGGTCCAGGTCCAGGGCCTGTCTGAGGATGAAGGCCGCTTCGCTGGCCAGGCCCAGCCTTTGCAAGTTGATCCCCAGATTGGCGTAGTCGATGGCGGAGCCGGGGTCCAGTTCGATGACCTTCTCGAAGCAGTTGACCGCCTCCTGGTATTCCCCCAATTTGAAAAAGCAGAAGCCCAGCAAGTGATGGGCCTCCTTCAAGTGGGGGTCCAGGTCCAGGGCCTGCTCCAGGGCCTGAACCGCCCGGAGGTAGTTCCCCAGGTCCTTGTGGCAGGAGCCCAGGTGCACGTGGATACTGGGAACCTCGTGGGCCGGCGGGTCCAGGTCCAGGGTTTTTTGGAAATGCTCCAGGGCCTCGCCGGGACGGCCCTGGTTTTCCAGGGCCAGGCCCAGGAAGAAGTGGACCTCGAACCGCTGCGGGAAGGCGGCGTTGAGCCGCTCCAGGGCCGTCATGGTCTCCGCCGGCGGCGCGTACAGGGCCGCCAGCTTGGCCAGGTGAAAGATGACGCCGGTGTCGCGGGTGCGGTCCAGGAAGTGGGTGCCGGGGATGAGGACGTAGACCGCCGGAATCTTGACCCCGGGATGGGTCACGTCCACCACCAGCACCTCCAGGTTAAGGCGGGACAGGGCCGCCAGGCAATGGCCGATCTCCTCCTTGAGGTTGGGGTGCGAGAGATTGGGCAGGGAATTAAGCGGCTTCAAAGGGCCGGGGGCCATGAGGTAGGCCGCCTCCTCCAGGGTCTGGTATTTGGGCAGGGTGGGGCTGTAGCTGGTGCGCCGGTGAAAATCCCCGGCCAGCTGCGCCACTTCGGTGAGCGCCCGGATCAGGGACTTCTCCGGGTCCGTGGTGGTGCCCGCTGCAAAGACGATCTCGCTGTCATGCGGGAAGGTGGCGGGATCGTAAGCCAGGGCCGCCACCGTGGGGATGCCGGTATCCAGGGAGAAATCTCGCAAGTAGAGCTCAATGCCGTTGCTCCGGAATTTCTGCACCAGCTCCCGGGCTGCCGGGTCGGTGGCCGAATCGGGGTCCAGGGCCGGGGTGGGCCGGCGCTCATGGCTGATCACCGAACCCACGTGGCGCTCCACTACCTCGCACAGGGCCTGGAGCACCGCCTCTTCGTAGCAGTTCCCCGCGGCCGGACCGTTGTATTCCTCGATGAGGTAAAACCAGTGGAAGGGCAGATAGACCGGAGCCCCGGTGGTCAAATTGGTGGCCGGGGCGAAAGCCAGGGGCCAGTCCTGATAGATCTCCGCCGCCGCGGCCACCTCCGGGGTGGAATCAAACAGGGACCGGCTCAGGTAGGAAAAATCCAGCGCCCGCCCCTGGAGTTCCCGGGCCCGGCCAAAGATCATGGGGCCTTCGGCCACGAAGGAGAAAAAACTGAAGCGCTCCACCAGTTCCATGAGGGCGCTGGCCTCCGACTGCACCGGGGTGGCCCCTTTACCCATCTGCTTGGCGGTGGGCACCACCCTTTTGGCGTCGGCCCCCAAAAGGCTGATATACACCGGAATGTCCAGCCTCCCGGAGTCGATGCGCATGGTTTCCGTCAGGATATCCAGGTCCAGCCGGGCCAGACGGTGCCGCACCCGCTGGATGGTCTCCTCCGGGGTCAAAAGCTTGTCCTGGTCGTAGGTGTAGCCCTTGAGGGCGTCGCTGAGGCGCAGGGGTTGCAACATAAGCCATCACTCTCCTGGCAGGATTATCCCCTGATCGGCAGATTTATGCAATCCGGTAAGAGGCAGGGGGGCCGTGAGACAGCCGAAGCCTTTCCCTGGGGGAAAGGCTTCGGGTTAGGGTGGGAGGAAGAGAGAATTGGAAAGCCAGGTCA
>DASWLF010000068.1:0-4435 GCA_036396255.1 Desulfobaccales bacterium | reverse complement strand
ATCTGGTTCGCCGTGATGTCGTCGGTCTGCTCGCCTTGCTGGATGGCTTTTAACACTATGTAGAGATAGTCTTCGTAATCTTCAATTTTAGGGCGTTGATCGATGTTCAGGATGTCTTCCAGGACCAGGGGGTGCAGGTTGAAACACTCCCCCAGTTTTTCCAGGTTGGCCACCTGGGAGATGCCGCAGACGTTGATCCAGGTCACGGAGGGCTTATCCCGGAACACCAGGCATTCGTCAAAGCGGCTTAGCTCTCTTTCATCGTAGTTTTTCTCGTCGTAATCGATTACCGTGATGCTCGCCGGTTCGTGCACCTTCTCCCCGGTGTACACCAGGGTTCCCGGGGGGAGGCCGGCCTTCTTGGTCCTTTTCCGAAAGACTCGGGGCATCTGAAACTTCCTTTCTCAAAGATTCTTGAACCGTTAAAGGGCTGACTCTTTTATGTCCCCTGTACGAACAATCATGACCTAAAGTTCACAACGAAGTATGATAATTTAGGGGAGGCGGGCACGGAGGCCCGCCCTACCATAAATAATATTTGGTAGGGCGGCCGTCCCCGGCCGCCCCCGAGTCGTCGTGGCAACAAGGTATTTTCATATCAAGTCAAGGGTCTCAACCGTCTGAAATGATGAGATTCTTCGCTCCGCTCAGAATGACAGTTAGAAGCATTGGGGCGATTTCCACAGCCCGAGGGTGCGCGCCGTCTGAAAGAGATGAATTAAGTTTCGGTCGCATTTTTCACCCGGGCCTGCAGCGCCGCCAGCCGTTTCTGCAACTCCCGGTGCCGGGCAAACCTGGCGGTGACGTCCCGGATGATGGCGGCCGCCCCCAGGATGTCGCCGGCCTCATCCCGGATCAAGGCAATAGTGAATTCCAGCGACAGGCGGCTGCCGTCTTTCTTGAGGCCCGGCACCGCCAGCAAATCCTTGCCGTATTTGGTCTCGCCGCTGGCCATGACCCGGCGGTAGCCCTCGCCATGCCGGGCCCGGAGATTCTCCGGGATAATCAAATCCAGGGGTTGCCCCAGGGCTTCCCCGGCCAGGTAGCCGAACATGGCCGCGGCCCCGGCGTTCCACAGGCGGATGACCCCCGCTTGATCCGCAAAAACGACGGCGTCCTGACTCTCTGCCACGATCCGCCGGCAGAGCCATTCCTGAGTTTGGGAAAGCATATTATACTTATACCTGGAAAAAGTTAATAAATGAAAATATTCTCCCGCCCGGCGTCAAAATCCCCCCAGTGGCCCAGGGCTTGCCTTCGAAGGCCCTTCCCCAGGTTCCGAACCCGCCCCTTGCATTGATTTTTCCCCCCTGTTGTTATAACTTGGGAACTCTGAGAAACTTATTGGGGGGGGAGGGCCGGCGGCCCTGGCTCTCTCCGGCTCAAGGCATTTTTTCACGGGGAGGAATCCCGCCATCTTCGAAAAGGTTGTCATGGCCACGGACCTCTCCCCCGCCTGGGATGAGATCGTCTCCTGCGGCGGGGAAATCAGGCACCTGGGCGGCTCCCTGGTGATCCTGACCCACGTGGTCACCCCCGATTTTTTCACCGCCGCGGCTGGGGAGTCACGGCAGCAAGCCGAACCTCGCCTGGCCCATCAGAGGCGGCAGTTGGAAGCCCAGGGGCTGAAGGTGGTGGTGGAGACCCCCATCGGGTTGCCGGGGTCCTCCCTGAACGAGGTGGCCCGGAAACACGACGCTTCTCTGATGGTCATCGGCTCCCACGGCAAATCCCGCTGGCGGGAAGGGGTGCTGGGCTCCTTTGCCAGCGCGGTGTGCCACCAGATCCGGTTTCCCATCCTGGTCCTGCCGGTGCGGCTCCCGGAACGCGGCGGCCAGGCCACCTGCCTCTGGCATTGCACCGACCTGCTGCGCCACCTCCTGTTGCCCACGGATTTCTCCGCCCCCGCGGCCGAGGCTTTGTGTTACGCGGAACTCCTGGCGCCCAAAGGCGTGGCCCGGGTTAGCCTGGTGCACGCCCTGCACCTGCCGCCCCGGGAATTTGATGAACCCGGCTGGCCGGAGAAGGTCGAGGCCGCGGCCCGCAACTCGTTGGAAATCCTGAAGGACCGCCTGGAGGCGGCGGGGGTGCCCCGGGTCGATGCCCGGCTGTCTCCCGGCCACCCCATCTCGGTCATCCTGGAGCTGCTCCAGGCCGGGGACATTTCCTTGATCGTCCTGGGCACCCAGGGCCGGGGCTTTATTGCCGAAATCTTTCTGGGCAGCGTGGCCCACAACATCACCCGGGTGGCCCCCTGCCCCATCCTGCTGATTCCACCGCTTAATCGGGAGAGCGCCGCTTGAACCGGGGGAGAGTTCCATGAAATCAGGCTGCCCTAAAAACATCATCGTCTTCCTGCTGGGGCTGTTGCTGCTGGCCTCCATCCTGCCGGCCTGGGCCCAGGCGCCGGGGCCCCCCCAGACCCTGCCGCAGCTCTATGAGTTCGACCGCAAGCTGTGCCCGGTGTGCCGGCAATCCGAGTTGATCGTCCAGGAGGTTAAGAACCTCTATCCCGGGCAATTTGCGGTGCACCGCCTGTATATCGATGAGCACCAACCCATGTTTCGCCGATACCGGGTGGCCTTCGTCCCCACCCAGGTCTTCCTGGACCCCGCCGGCCAGGAGGTTTTCCGCCACGAGGGCGTGTTCCCTAAAGAAAAGCTCATTCAGAAGCTGCGGGAACTCAAGTTCATTCAGGACGGGGAGAAATAGTTTCGAGTTTCGAGTTTCGAGTTTCGAGTTTTCGGTTTTCGGTTTTCGGTAACCGAAACTGGCGTTATAGAATTTATGGTGGGCCGTGCCCACCCTAGCCGCTGGCCGCCTGCGATCATCTGGTATTTGCTGAAAGCTGAAAGCTGACCGCTGATAGCTATTCTTATATCATGACAGACAAAATCACCCAGGTGCGCATCGGCAAGAAATTGATCGGTCTTAGGGGCCTGGAGGAGGCCTTTGAGGAGGTGCGCTCCCGGGGGCAATCGCCGGAGCAGGCCCAGGAGGAGCTTTGCCGCCGGGTGGCGGCGCACAACTATATTCCCGCCGGCTCCCGGGAGGAGTACCGCCGGGCCCTGTGGCTGGAATTCCGCCGCTTTCAGGGGGAAGAAGTGGCGCCGGAAACCCCGGCGGCTCTGGAAATCAAGGTGCTGGGGCTGGGCTGCTCCGGCTGCCGGCATTTCTACCAGCAGGTGGTGGAAATCCTGGCGGCCAGGAGCATGGCCGCGGAGCTCCAGTACATCACCGACCCGGCGCTTCTCCGGGACTACGGCATCCGCACCTTCCCCGCCCTGATCATCAACGGCCGGGTGGCGGTGGCCGGCAAGGTGCCGCCGGCGGCGGAACTGGAAAAGATCCTAACCGCGGCCGCCAGCCGCTGAATCGGAGGTAAGGGATGCTGCTCAGCCGTGTGGACCACCTGGAAATCTTCCGCCCCAAAAGCGACCCCAGCAAAGAGGTGCTCCACGCCATCGCCGACTTTGCGGAGGACATCTCCCCGGCCCTGCCCTACCTCAACGCCGAGCTGGGCGGCTGGGACTACGACGCCCAGA
Organism: Desulfobaccales bacterium; assembly: GCA_036396255.1. Taxonomy (GTDB): domain Bacteria; phylum Desulfobacterota; class Desulfobaccia; order Desulfobaccales; family 0-14-0-80-60-11; genus DASWLF01. Next base: position 890 of record DASWLF010000068.1, on the reverse strand, counting down.
ACCACGTGTTGCTCCTCAAGCTCTCCGACGGCAAGTGGATCACCTTTCACCCCCACCAGATGGCCATCCGGGGCTGCCGCGACCTGGAGGAGGCCCACGCCCTGCTTAATTGGGCCCAGGGCCAGATCAACGAAATCTATGAGCGGCGGGAGCACCTCATCCCCCGGTACACCGGCCAGGCGGGCCTCAAGGTCATGGAGATTTTGAAGACCCTGCCCCTGACCAATTGCAAGCTCTGCGGCTACGCCACCTGCATGGCCTTCGCCGCGGCCCTGCGGGAGGGAGAGGCCTCCCCCGAATACTGCACGCCGCTGGAGGAAGAAGAGTACCGGGAGAAAAGGAAAAAGCTGCTCTCCTACCTGGAGAGCTACGGCTGGCGTGCCATTGATGCGGGGTGAGAGACCGGCAGAGGGGAGGATAACCGCATCGGCATGGCGCCCGGGGTGCGGTTACCTATAAAACTGGCCCCCCGGCCGGCACCGGGGGGGCCAGGTAAGGCAGGCAAGGAAGATTTACGCGGTGTCGGGATGAATCGTCACCACCGGACAGGTGGCGGCCTGCACCACCTTGTCAGCCACGCTGCCGAAAATGGCCCGCTCCAGGCCCTTGCGGCCGTGGGCGCCCATGATGATCAGGTCCACCTTTTCCTTCTTGGCCACTTCCAGGATCTTCTCCGCCGGGGAGCCTATCTCCACCCGGGTTTCCAGCTTGGGGAAGCCTTTGAAAGACTCTTGGGCCACGGCCTGCATCTTCTTGGTGGCGGCCCCCAGAGCCTCTTGCTGAAAACTCTGGATGTTCCCGTGGGGCACGTGGAAGGTGGAAAAACTCGACAGATCCTGCGTCACGAACAGGACATAGACGGTGGCGCCAAACTTTCCCGCAAAGGTTGA
>DASWLF010000067.1:0-5710 GCA_036396255.1 Desulfobaccales bacterium | reverse complement strand
CCGGAGGCCGCGGCGGCCTGGGTGCAAGAGCTCCAAAGTCCGGGGGATAAAGTGGTCTTCACCAACGGCTGCTTCGACCTGCTGCACCCGGGCCACGTGGCGTACCTGGAGCAGGCCCGCTCCCTGGGGGATGGACTCATCGTGGGGGTAAACACCGACGCCTCGGTGCGGCGCCTGCTCAAGGGCGCCGGCCGCCCCGTGACGAAGGAAGGCGACCGGGCCCGGGTGCTGGCCGCCCTGACCTGCGTGGATAAGGTGGTGCTCTTCGGGGAGGACACCCCCCTGGAGCTCATCACCGCGCTGCAGCCGGACGTGCTGGTGAAAGGCGGCGACTACGCCTTGCACGAGATCGTGGGCCGGGAAGTGGTTGAGAACCGGGGCGGCCGGGTCCTGGCCCTGCCCCTGGTGCCGGGCTATGCCACTACCACCCTCATCCAGCGTATCCGGACCGGAAGTTAAAGCGGGATAGGCAGGCGATCTCCGCCATCCTTCCCCTGCCCGCGGCCATCCATCATCTCACGATAAATTCCCATCAAGGATTTAATATCGAGACGTTATCGAAATCTTACGAAAATTCATGCTATTGGCAAGTTATCGCTTGGATACTGACCGCCGCCATCCAAGGTATTTCGATTTACTTCCCAACTTTAACCCTGGTAAAATCCCTCGGGGGTGGATCCAAATGTCAAGGCTTTTCAGCTTAGCCGTCGGGGCGGCATTGGTGGCCGTGGCCGTGATGTTTTGCCTTACTGGCTTTGCGGAGGCGCAGGTCAAGCCGGCAGACCCTGGACTCCTCCCGGAACTCTCATTCTACGCCGGCTCCAAGAGCTGCATCGAATGCCGCGGTGACTTTGCAGGATTTTATCAAACGGCGGCCCGGCGTTGCAGACGGCTATATTTTGCTGGCCGAGATTTACGTGCAGCAGGGAGATCGTTCCCAGGCCGAGGCGGTGCTCCGCCAGGCCCAACAGGTGGAGAGCCTCTCGCCCCGGGATCGGGCCAAGCTGACTGCAGCACTGCAGAAATTGAGCAAGCCGGAACCTTAAAAAAAGCCCGACATCCGCCCTCACCTAACCACACCACAGGCAATTTAGAGACTTGAAGCCATCGGCCGCCTCTAATTTCCCCATGTTTTTTGTAAAAAAACAGTGTGAAGGTTGTTTTTGGATTCCAACATCTTATCGTTAAGCCTATCCAGCTATCTTGTCATTCAGGTCCACAGTCCCTGCTGCCTCCTGAAATGATTTGTTGGCCAAATGTCTTAAGCACTTTGGCGCACTGACTGGGCAAAGGAGGCGGAATGTTGGCAGATTCCCTGATATCCCACGGCAGCAAGGCGGTATTACCGGAACCTGCTTTGGTCGGGTCGCCATCTGACGGCTGGGGGGTGGAGGCCTACATCTACGGCTACCCGCTGGTGACCATAGAAATGACCCGGGGGGTGATGACCAACGTGGCGGAACCCAAAGGCACTCATGGCCCCATGCGCCAGTTCGTCAAAATGCGGCAATACCCTACCGCGGCCTTCAAAGACGTGACGGCCCCCAACGCCGATACCCTCTATACCGTGGCCTGGCTGGACCTATCCAAGGAGCTTTGGGTCCTGAGCCTGCCGCACATGAAGGGCCGCTACTACCCTGGACGGCTCCTGCAAACCGCCGGCGGTGAAGCAGGTTGACTAAGCCAGCCGAGTTAATTAAGATAAGCCCGCCCCGGCACCCGTCGAGGTGGGCTTGACCATCAAAAGAGCGGGAGCGTTCGCTTTGGGCTGAACTTGGAGGCTTGCCTATGGATTTCCTGAATAACCTCGTCTTTCAGGCGCAGGCCTGGGTTGCCACCGCGGTGCTGCAGAGAAGCTCGCACTGGCAGTTACTCTTCATCCTGGCGGCTTTTCTGGCGGCCTTTCTTATCTCCCGCCTCGTGATCTGGCCCCGGTTGGAGCCTAAAATTGATTTCCGCCAACGGACCTTGGGTATGCTGGTCACGGTCCTATCCAAGCGGCTTGCCACCCCGTTTATCTCCTTATTCCTGCTTTGGGTTGCCCATGACGTGGCCCGCCATTTCAGCTGGCCCCGGGAGTGGCTGTATATCGCCCTCATTTTGCTGTCAGCCTGGATTCTGACACGAATCGCCATTACCCTCATCTTCTATGTCCTTAAGAGCAGAAATAAAGTAGTCGGGGTACCGGTTGCCATTCTGATGTGGATTATGGCGGTCTTGGCCCTCACCGAGTATCTCAATCCCGCCCTGCGCCTGCTGGACAACATTGCCATAAGAATCGGCGGGGCGCGCCTCAGCCTGTTGCACCTCCTGGAAGGCAGCCTGATCCTGCTGGTTTTCCTGGGCCTGAGCCGGGCGGTGAACGAATCCTTCGCCAACTGGGTCAGGACGGCGGAGAGGGCCAGCCCGTCGTTTCAGGAGCTCTCAGTAAAATTGTTTAAGGTGGGGTTTTACACCCTGGCCATTATCCTGGCGCTGGGCGGCCTGGGGCTGGACCTCACCAATCTGGCCTGGCTGAGCGGCGCCCTGGGCCTGGGCCTCGGCTTCGGCCTGCAAAAAGTGATTTCCAACCTGGCCAGCGGCTTCATCATCCTGGCGGACAAATCCATCAAGCCCGGCGACGTCATCCAGGTGGGGGACACCTATGGCTGGGTGAACAACTTGAAGAGCCGGTATGTTTCGGTGATCACCCGGGATGGCATCGAATACCTCATCCCCAACGAAGATATGATCACCGGCAAGGTGATCAACTGGTCGTACAGCCATAACCTGGTGCGGGTGAAAGTCGGCGTGGGCATCGCCTACGGGGCGGATGTGGAGCTGGCCATGAAGCTCCTGCTGGAGGCCGCGGCCGCCGTCCCCCGGGTCCTGGCGCAGCCGCAGCCCTCTTGCCAGTTGATCAGTTTTGGGGATAGCGCCATCAACTTCCAGCTGCGCGTCTGGATCAACGACCCGCAAAACGGAGTGGTGGGGGTGACAAGCGCGGTTCTTCTGGAGGTCTGGAAGAGGTTCAAGGAACACGGCATCGAGATCCCCTTCCCCCAGCGCGTCCTGTATCACAAATCCATGCCTGAGATCACCGTCAAAAAGGAAGCTTAGATCGAGGATGGTTTCGTGACTATAATCGGACGGTCAATGTTGCCGAAGGAGCAATGGTAGTAATTTTGGAAGAAGGGGAATAGAATAGGTGATATCGAAGAAGGCCGCCCAAATCTCGGCCCCATGGTGCACGTGGCCGTGTATCGCCTGATGCAGTTCACTCTGCGCGATACCCTTACCGGGAGAAAGGTTCGACGTTCGGGGACTTGTTTGCCTTTGAGGGCAAGTAGCCATTCGGTCAGGCGCGACTTTTGCACTGGGGCTGCTGTTCTTCAATGTCGGTGTCGCGTCGGGGCAGTTCATCCTAGAAGCTATTGCAAAACTCATTTTTCTGTCATCCTGAACGCAGTGAAGGATCTCAAGTTATTAAAAATACGAGATTCTTCGCTTCGCTCAGAATGACAGATGAGGGCGTATTCGGGGTTTTGCAATAGCTTCTAGTCACTATGGAGAAAAAGGCACATGACGGCCCGTGGTGAGATGATCATGGAGCAACCTTCAGCAGACACGCTGAAGGTGATTCTTTCCGGGCACTGGAAGCTGGGCGGTGAACTGCCCGGGGCCGATAAGGTTCAGCAAACGCTCGAAAGCAGGCCGGGGGTTCGTAACCTGGTCTTCGACACCCGGGAGCTGGCCCAATGGGACACCGGGCTGTTGACCTTCCTGGTGAACTTGGGCACATTCTGCTCCCGGCAAAAAATCAGCCTGAACCGCGACGGACTGCCCCCAGGAGCGAAAAGACTATTGGAATTGGCCTCGGCGGTACCGGAAAAGAAAGATGCCCGCCAGGCGGAGGGGCGGGTGTCGTTTCTTGCCAATTTGGGCAACCAAACCGTCGATTTGTTCCGATCTGCAGGTGAAATGCTGGAATTCCTCGGCGATACGGTCATCGCCGTTCAGAGGCTGCTGCGCGGCCAGGCCCAGTACCGCCGCTCCGATCTGGGCTTAATCATGCAGGCCGTTAGCGCCCAGGCATTGCCCATCGTCTCCCTCATCTGTTTTTTGGTGGGGTTAATCCTGGCGTTTATCGGCGCCATCCAATTGCAGCTCTTCGGGGCCCAAATTTATGTGGCCGATTTGGTGGGCATTGCCATGGTGCGCCTGATGGCGGCCATTATGACCGGCATCGTCATGGCCGGCCGCACGGGAGGTGCCTTTGCCGCCCAACTGGGGACCATGCAGGTAAACCAGGAGATCGATGCCCTGAAAACCATGGGCATATCGCCCATGGAATTTCTGGTGCTGCCGCGTATGCTGGCCCTGGCGCTGATGATGCCCCTGCTGTGCCTTTACGCCAATATCATGGGCATACTGGGGGGTATGGTGGTGGGAGTCTGGATGCTCGATATCGGCTTCATCCAATACTATAACGAGACGGCCAAGGCGGTCGGTCTCTGGAATCTGGGCATCGGCCTTTTCTCCGGCTTCGTGTTCGGCGTGATCGTGGCCTTGGCCGGCTGCATGCGGGGCATGCAGTGCGGCCGCAGCGCCTCGGCGGTGGGTGACGCGGCCACGTCCGCGGTGGTCACTGCCATTGTCGGCATCATCGTCTCCACCGCGGTGATCACCATTTTGTGCAACTTTCTGGGAATATGAGGTGTTAAACTTAGCAGTAGTGCTAGCATTGCAGTTCGTCAGGATAACGTGAAAATGACGGAAAAAGAAGCCCACATAAGGGTGCGTGATCTCACCATGGCCTATGGCGACTTTGTCCTCATGAGGGACCTGACTTTTACCATAAACCGGGGGGACATCTTCATCGTCATGGGCGGCAGCGGCTGCGGCAAGAGCACCTTGATGACCATTTTAATCGGCTTGAAGGCCCCGGCCAAGGGTAAAGTCTTTTATGGAGAGGTCGATTTCTGGGGAGCCGATCCTCCGACCCGCGACCGGATCATTCGCCGTGCCGGGGTGATGTACCAGAGCGGGGCGCTCTGGAGTTCCATGACCCTGGCCGAGAATATCGCCCTGCCCCTGGAGACCTATACGGATTTGAGCCCGGGCCAGATCCGCGAGGTTGTCAAACTGAAACTGGCGCTGGTGGGAATGGCCGGATTCGAAGAGTTTTATCCCTCGGAGATCAGCGGCGGGATGCAAAAACGGGCCGGTATAGCCCGGGCTATGGCCCTGGATCCGGAGGTCCTGTTTTTCGATGAGCCTTCCGCCGGGTTGGATCCGGTGAGCGCCCGCCGCCTGGATGACCTGATCCTGGAACTGCGTGAAAGCCTGGGCACCACCATGGTGGTGGTGACCCATGAGTTGGCCAGCATATTTGCCATTGGCAACAATTCCGTATTTCTGGATGTATCCAAACGAACCATGACGGCCACGGGCAACCCGAACAAGCTTTTGGCCGAAACCCGGGATCCCAATTTGCGCCTGTTTTTAACCCGTGGAGAGAAATCTTAACCGATAGGATGGACACCGATGGCTAAGCAAGCAAACAGAATGATGATCGGCGGTTTCGTGGTCCGCGCAGTGATCATTATGGCCGCCAGCCTGGTCGTATTCGGTTCGGGCAAATTCTTCAAGAAAACCAACAAATACATTTTGTACTTCGATGAATCCGTCAAGGGGTTGAGTGTGGGCGCACCGGTGCTGTTCCAGGGCG
>DASWLF010000066.1:0-3694 GCA_036396255.1 Desulfobaccales bacterium | reverse complement strand
TTCAAATGGCTCAGGAGGCCAATTAACTTTCTCAAAAATCCCAAGGATGTGCACAATAAGGTCCTGTAGCATCGCTGCCTCGCTCGAAAGAATTTTTATTTCAAAGTGGACACTGCCCGGCAAAATCAAAGGCGGGCCAGGCCCGCCCTACATTTTCTGTTTCCTGTTGGTGGCACAGGCTTTCCAGCCTGTGCACCGAATGCGGCAGGCGGGGACGCCCGCCCTACCACCTGGCCCCTGACCACTGACCCCTGCCCCCTGACCCCTGCTCTTAGTCGTCATCGTCTTCGTCGTCGTCGCCGTCGAAGGTTCTCGTACTGCCCTTCTTCACCGTCCGGGCCATTTTCGCCACCTTGGGCAGCGGCTCGTGGAAGCCGTTGTGCAGCTTTACCAACTCCAGGTAGCGCAGGGGGTCGAAATCCACCTGCCGGTATTGCTCATAGACCTTGCCCCGGCCCAGGTAGCTGTGGATCAGGCGCCTCTGGACCTCCACAAATCCCAGGGTGGGCTTGAAGGCGATCTTTTGGCTCATAAAATTGGGGACCCGCCGGTCCCTGGGGGCGGTGGCCACCGGGTCGTCGGTGAATTCATGGAAATGATAAAGGCCCAGCAAGTGGCCCAACTCGTGGATGAGCAGGTTGGCCAGCCAGTGCCGGTTCAATTCGGCCTTCCGGGGGTCGGAGCTGAACTCCGCGTCCTTGAAGCGCTTGAAAGAGATGTGGACCACGGAGAGCGGCAGATGGGCAAAGGCGCACTTGTCCCGGCACACCTGGAGGAAGCGCAGGCGGAAGGGCGGCGCCACGTCGAAAGCCTTGTAGCTCTTGTTCAGCCATTCCTTGTCGGCCAGCAGTTCGATGCGGAGGCGCTGGGCCGGCGCCAGCGGTCCGGGCCCGGGGTTTCCCGGGACGGACACCAGGTTGACGCCCATGGGGGCGTAGAAGCGCTGCACCTGGTCCCAGACCTGGGCCAGCATGCGGCGGCAGTCGCGCAGTTCAGCCGCCGGGGAGACGTAGACCTCCACCGTCACCGTCTTGGGCGAGAGGTCCACCGGCCCCAGATCGGCCAGGGAGAACAGGGCGGCTTCCTCCCGGGGCGCCAGCTGCCGGGCCTCGCCCCCCAGGGCGGGCGGCCCCAAACCCAGGACCAAGCCCAAAATCAGCGCCACTTCCCCAAAATGCAGCGCTCTGACGAATTTCATCTCTTTCACCCGTCTCCCTTCCCCCTCACCCTTACCCTCTCCCCCATAGGGGGAGAGGGAATAAGTCAGTAACATTGCCATTCTGAGGGAGGGAAGCGACCGCAGAATCTCAAAAATACGAGATTCTGCGCTACGCTCAGAATGACAAAATGATTTTTCAAAGTTATGCTTAACTTATTGATTAAGCATGGTTTCTAACCGAAAACCGAAAACCGAAAACCGAAAACCGCCCCAGCCCCCTTGTTTTTCAGGAAATATCATTTAAACTTAAAAAGTTTGGGGAGGTTCTCTCATGTCTTACGCCTGCGATATCTGCGGCAAACGGCCCGGGGTGGGGAACAACGTCAGCCACGCCAACAACCACACCAAGCGCCGTTGGAAGCCCAATCTGCGCCGGGTCCGGGCCTTGCAGCAGGGAACGGTGCGCTATCTCCGGGTGTGCACCCGCTGTTTGCGGTCCGGTCTCGTGGCAAAACCAGCCTAAACTGTAGGAGCGCACCTGCGTGTGCGCCCTCCCGTTAGGGCGGACACATGGGTCCGCCCCTACCCTACCCCGTCGTCCGCCGCACCGAAATCACTTCCTTTAAGCGCTTCAGAGCCGCGAACACCTTCTCCAGGTGCTGCTGGTCGGCCACCTGAATGGTGAACTGGGCGATGCCCTTGTGGTCCTGGGTGGTCTCCACCGAAGCCCGGATCACGTTGACGTCCGCGATCTTCAAGGCGCTGGTGATGTCCGCCAGGAGGCCGGGCTTATCCACTGAAATGATCTGAATCTTAACCGGGTAGAGCTTTTGCGGGCCGCCGCCCCCGTCCCATTCCGCCGGGACGTGGCGGAAGGACTCGGTGCTGGCCAGGTAGGAACAGTCGGCCCGGTGGATAGTGACCCCCTTGCCCCGGGTGACGTAGCCCATGATGGCGTCTCCCGGGATGGGTTGGCAGCAGTTGGCCAGGCGCACCAGCAGGTCGTCCAGGTCCTTGACCCGGAGGCCGCTGGGCTCCACCTTTTCCCGCCGCGCCTCGGGCTCCGGCGGGGCCTCTCCCTCCGCCGCCGGGGCCGCGGCCCGAAAGAGCCGGCCGGTCACCTGTCCGGCGGACACCTTGCCGTGGCCGATGGCCGCCACCAGGTCGTCAATGCCCACGAAAGAGAACTCCTGGGCCACCCGCCTGAGCTCGTCGCCGTTCTTCAGCAGCTTTTGCAGGCTGGCCCCGGACTTGCGCAGCTCCCGGTCCAGGAACTCCTTCCCCAGGGTGAGGCTCTGCTCCCGTTCCGCGGCCTTGAGATACTGGCGAATCTTGTGGCGGGCCCTGGTGGTCTTGACAAACTGGAGCCAGTCCCGGCTGGGATGGTGGTGGGGCGAAGTGATGATCTCCACCGTGTCGCCGTTCACCAGCTCCGTGCGCAGCGCCACCATGCGACCGTTGACCTTGGCGCCGGTGCACCGGTCCCCCACCTCCGAGTGGATGGCATAGGCAAAGTCAACCAGGGTGGCGCCGCGGGGCAGCTCCTTGACCTCGCCGGTGGGCGTGAAAACGTAGACCTCTTCCGGGTACAGCTCCAGGCGCACTCCTTCCAGGAGTTCCTGGGGGCTCTTCAGCTCCTTCTGGAGGTCCACCATCTGCTTGAGCCAGTTGAAGCGCTGGGCGTCCTTCTCATGGTAGGCCCGGCGCTCCTTGTAGCTCCAGTGCGCCGCAATGCCCTCCTCGGCCACCCGGTGCATCTCCCGGGTGCGGATCTGGATTTCCAGCCGCTCCCCGAACTGGCCGATGACGGTGGTGTGGATGGACTGGTACATGTTGGCCTTGGGCATGCCGATGTAGTCTTTAAGGCGCCCCGGCACCGGCCGGAACACCGCGTGGATGACCCCCAGGGCCTCGTAGCAGTCGTGCACCGATTCAACCACGATGCGGAAGGCCAGGAGGTCGTAAAGTTCGTCCAGGGTAATCTGCTGGGCCTGGAGCTTGCGGTAGATGCTGTAGAAACTCTTTAGCCGGCCGCTCACTTCGCCCTGCAGATGGTGCTCCGCCAGTTTCTCCCGCATGAACTGGCAGACCTCCTGGATGTACTTTTCCTGCTCGCCTTTCTTCCGGGCCAGGCCTTCCTGAATCTGCTGGTAGGCTTCGGGCTCCAGGTAAAAAAAGGCCAGGTCCTCCAGTTCGGCCTTGATGCGGAACATCCCCAGCCGCCCGGCCAGGGGGGCGTAGATTTCCAGGGTCTCCCGGGCGATGCTCTTCTGTTTGGGGGGCTCCATGAAACCCAGGGTGCGCATGTTGTGGACCCGGTCGGCCAGCTTCACCAGCAGCACCCTGATGTCGTGGGACATGGAGAGGATCATCTTGCGGATGTATTCCGCCTGCTGGGTCTGCTGATCCCCGAAGGTCAACTGGCCGATCTTGGTGACCCCGTTGACGATGTCCGTCACTTCTTCGCCGAAATATTCCTCCAGGTCGTCCAGGGTGACGGCAGTGTCTTCCACCGTGTCGTGGAGCAGGCCGCAG
>DASWLF010000065.1:0-6592 GCA_036396255.1 Desulfobaccales bacterium | reverse complement strand
CGCTACCTCCACCTTGCCGGTTGGGGGCATTTTTGCAGAGTTCTCTTTATGAGGGGGTGGGACTTGAGTCATGCAGGCGAGGCGCGGGGATTTATTTTTTCGGATGCGCCGGAAGCTGCTCTGGCCGGGGTTTCTTCCCGGCCGGGGGCTTTTGGCGCCGTTCACTCAGTTGCTGGGTGATGACGTAGAAAACCGGCACAAAGGGAATGGCCAGAAGGGTAGAGGAGAGCATGCCCCCGAACACCACGGTGCCGATGGCCTGCTGGCTGGCGGCCCCGGCCCCCCCGGCTTTCATCAACGGCACCACTCCCAGGATGAAGGCGAAGGAGGTCATGACGATGGGGCGGAAGCGGCGGCGGGTGGCCTCCACCGCGGCGTCGGTGATGGACATGCCTTCCCCGTGCAATTCCCGGGCGAATTCCACCACCAGGATGGCGTTCTTGCTGGCCAGGGCGATCATCAGCACCAGGCCCACCTGGGTGTACAGGTTATTGTCAAAGCCCCGGGAAATGAGGGCCAGGATCACCCCCACCAGGGCGATGGGCACCACCAGGATCACCGCAGCGGGGTTGGTCCAGCTTTCGTACTGGGCCGCCAGGACCAGGAATACCAGGATAATGGCCAGGGCATAGATGAAATAGGCCTGGCTCCCCCCCTGCCTCTCCTGATAGGCCGTGGCCGTCCAGTCATAGGAGATGCCCTGGGGCAGGGTATGGGCGGCCAGCTGTTCCATGAGATTCAGGGCCTGGCCGGAGCTGAATCCCGGGGCCGCCGACCCGAACACGGAGGCGGCGGGATAGAGATTGTAGCGGGTGACCAGCTCGGAGCCCAACATCCGCTGGATGGACAGGAGGGTGCCCAGGGGCACCATCTCTTGCCGGCTATTGCGGACGTAGAGGCCTTTGATGTCTTCCGGGCTCAGGCGGTAGGGGGCGGAGGCCTGCACGTAGACCTGGTATGACTGGTTGAACTTGTTGAACAGGTTGACGTAGCTGGAACCGAGATAGGCCTGGAGGGTGTCGAACACATTGTTCAGGGGGATCTCCAAAGACTCGGCCTTGGTCCGATCGATGTCCAGATAAAGTTGGGGGCTGCGGGCGCTGAAGGTGGTGGCCAGGCCATACAAACCGGATTGGCCGCGGCCGGCGCGGATCACCTCCCTAACGGCCTTTTCCAGCTCGGACAGGCCCAGGCTGCGGCGGTCCTCCACCAGCATCTGGAACCCGCCGGATTGGCCCAACCCGCTGATGGGCGGCGGAATCATGACCGCGAACTCCGCTTCCTCCAGGGCGGCGAACTCCCCCTTCAGGTTCGCCACAATCCGGTCCTGGCTCAAGGCGGCGCCGCGCTTGTCCCATTTGTCGTAGATGGCGAAGGTGCTGAAGGTGTTGGGGACGTTGGCGTTGTCCAGCATGGAGAAGCCGCCGATGGTGACCCAGGAAGCCACCCCCGGGGTCTTACGGAGGATGGCGTCCACCCGGTTGGAAGCCTCTTTGACCCGGGGTTGGGAAGCGGCGTCGGGCAGGCGGCCCACGATGATGGCGTAACCCTGGTCTTCGTCGGGTAGAAAGCCGGTGGGGTGCAGCATGAAAAGCAGGCCCCCCAGCCCGATAATGGCGAAAAACACCAGGGACATGAGTCCCGGGCGCGCTACCATCCAGCGCACCAGGCTGACGTAAGCGTCTTCCACCACCCCATAGACCCGGTTGAAGCCCCGGTAAAAGGCGTTGAGCTGTTTGTCGGGGTCCCGGGGACGCAACCACAGGGCGCACTGGGCCGGCTTCAGGGTCAGGGCGTTCAGGGCGCTGATGACCGCGGTGGCGGCGATCACTAGGGCGAACTGCCGGAACAGCTGGCCGGTGATGCCCGGCATAAAAGCGGCGGGCAGGAAGACTGCGGTCAGCACCAGGGTGATGCCGATGACCGGGCCGGTCATCTCGCTCATGGCTTTGATGGCCGCGTCCTTGGGCAACAGTCCCTTTTCGATGTAATGGGAGGTGTTCTCCACGATGACGATGGCGTCATCCACCACGATGCCGATGGCCAGGATCAGGGCGAACAGGGTCATGAGGTTGACCGTGAAGCCCAACAAGGACATGGCCGCAAAGGCGCCGATGATGGTCACCGGCACGGTGGTGGCCGGCACCAGGGTGGCGCGCAGATTCTGGAGGAAAACCATGATGACGATGAGCACCAGGATCCCTGCTTCATACAAGGTGTGGTACACCGCGTCGATGGCCTGCTGAATAAACTCCGTGGTGTCGTAATAAATGGCAAACTTCAGCCCCTCCGGGAAGTCCTTGCTCATCTCGGCCATGGCCCGGCGAACCCGCTGGCCCACGTCGATGGCGTTGGCCCCCGGCAGAGAGAAAACCAGGATCTGACTGGCCGCATGGCCGCTGATCCCGGCAAAATTACTGAAAGTCTGCTGGCTGAGTTCCACCCGGGCCAGATCTTTCACCCGGACGATTTGGGCGGTCTCGCCCCGGGCAATTTTCACAATGATATTTTCGAATTGGGACACATCGGAGAGCCTTCCCAAGGCGTTGATGGTGAACTGAAAGGCCTGCTCCAACGGCACCGGCGGCCCCCCCAGTTTCCCGGCCACCACCTGGACGTTTTGCTGTTTGATGGCATTCACCACATCCATGGTGGTGAGATTGAAGTACTGGAGTTTGCTGGGGTCCAGCCAGACCCGCATGCTGTAAGCGCCCGCGCCGAAGACCTTGACCTGGCCCACCCCGGGGAGACGCCCCAGGGGATACTGCACGTTGATCATGGCGTAGTTGGACAGAAAGGTTTCATCATAGCGGTCGTCGTCGGAATAGAGGCTCACCACTTGCAGGATATTGGTGGAAACCTTTCGCACGGTGATGCCCTGGGCTTGCACCGTGTCCGGCAGTTGGGCCAGGGCCCCGTTCACCATATTCTGCACCAGGGACAGGGAGGTGTTGAGATCGGTGCCCACCGCGAAGGTCACGGTGAGCATGTAACTCCCATCGCTGCCGCTGGTGGAGGACATATACAGGGAGTTCTCCACCCCGTTGACCGCCTGCTCGATGGGAATGCCCACCGTGGTGGCCACCACCTCGGCGCTGGCCCCCGGATACATGGTGGTCACTTGAATGGTGGGCGGGACAATATCGGGATATTGGGTCACCGGCAGCTTCAGAACGGCAACTATGCCCAGGATGACAATGATAATGGCGATTACATTGGCAAAGATGGGGCGCTCGATGAAAAACTTGGACATCATGGGGCGGACTTCCCGGGCTTGGCTGGAGGGGACTTGGGAGCTGGGGGGGCGGCAGCTCCGGGCTGAGCCGCCTTTTCGGGGGTCACCTGTCTGCCGGGGATGGCCCGCAGCAGGCCACTGACCACCACCCACTCCTGCCCTTGCAACCCTGCGGTAATCACGCGGTTGTCGTCAACCTGGTTGCCCAGTTGGACCGGACGGCGCGCCACTATCTTCTGGTCATCCACCACCATGACATAGGGACCTTGCTGGTCATAGCCGATGGCTACTTCCGGGATGAGCAGGGCGGGCCTGGCCTCGGCCGCCGGCGCCCGCACCCGGGCGAACATGCCGGGCAGAATCAGGGCCTTGGGGTTGGGAAAAATCCCCCGCAGCAGCAGGGTGCCGGTGGAGGGATTGATGGTAATGGCGGCAAAATCCATATAACCCTGGTGCGGATAGCCCTTTTCGTCGGCCAGGCCAAAATAGACCGGCCACTGCACTTCACTGGCATCTTTAGGCGCTTCCGGGTTTTCCCCCCTGACCCGGAGGAGTTCCTGCTCGTTGATATTGAAGTATACATAAATGGGGTCGATCTGGTTGATCTCGGTCAGGACCGTGCTTTCGCCGGCGCCCACCAGGTTGCCCGGGTCCTTGAGGCGGCGGCCGACGCGACCGTCGAAGGGCGCCTTGACTTCCGTATAGCTGACATTGAGTTTAGCCAGCTCTCGCTGGGCTTCGGAGGCCGTAACCGCAGCCTGGGCCGCATCCCGTTCGTAGTGCCAGCGGTCCACGTCCGTCTGGGCCGCGGCCTTTTGGTTGACCAGGCGGGAGAACCGGTCATACTCGGTCTGGCCATGCATCAGGCGGGCTTTATTGGCCAAAATTTCCGCCTCCGCCTGCTTGAGCTTGGCTTCGTACGTGTCTCGTTGGATCAAGAAAAGGGGCTTGCCTTTTTTCACGAGTTCGCCGTCCCGGAACAAAACCTTTTCCAGGTAGCCTTCCACCCGGGCCCGCAGTTGCACCGTGTTGATGGCCGCGGTGTTGCCGGTGAATTCCAGGTAATCGGTAACCGGCCGGGACACCGGCTGACTGACCGTGACCTTGGGAGGCGGGGGCGGCACGTAGACGTTCCGATCGCCACAGGCCGAGGTCCAGGTCAGGATCGCCAGGAGGGCCGCGGCGCCAAAACAGCCGGAGCCCCCAAACGCCATGCGATTTTTTTCAGCCATCATGCCAACTCCTGGTTATCTTTCAGGTGAGGCCACCTCTTGGGGAAATCGCGCCTTTTCTGTACCGCGGTCTTCATACTCCAGACCTTCTGTTCCCCCATAGTTACCAATCCGGCATCCGGATCAGGGATCTGGGTGGTTCTGGCGGGGGCGGGGTATGGGCCGCCGGCGCCAGCAACTTTCCCCAATTGGTGCGCCCCGCCATGGCCTTTTTGATGGAATCCGGCACAAAATCGTCTCCCTCGCGCATCTGCCAGCCTCCTCCCAGGGCCCGGTAAACCGCCACCAGGTTGCTGGAGATCTCCCCCAGGGTGGTGGCGAGATTGTCCTGCTGGGTCAACAGTTCTCGCTCCGCGGTGAGAACCGTGGTGAAATCGGTGATGCCCTCGCGATATTGCAGGATGGCCAGGTCCACGGAACGCTGGGCCGCGGCGGTGCTCTGCACCAGGAAACCGGCCCGCTCCTGGGACTTTAAGAAGGCGATGAGGCCGTCCTCCACCTCCTGCTGGGCTTTGAGAACCGTGTTCTGATAAGCGATGAGCAGCTCCTGGAACCGGGCGTCCTGCACCCTTACCAGGTTGGTGATCTGACCGTAGTTCAGGATATTCCACTGGAAAGACGGGCCGAAAGAACCGCTGCGGCTCCGCCACTGAAACATATCCCCCAGGGCGAAGGTTGCGATGTCACTGGCCTGGAAGCTGAAATTTCCGGTGAGGGAGAAGGCGGGATAAAGATTGGCCTTGGCCACGCCGATTTGGGCGCATTGCGCCGCCGCCTGATATTCGGCGCTTTGAATATCCGGCCGTCGGCGCAGCAGGTCCGCAGGGATGCCCACCGCCACCTGGGGCGGGGGCGCCGGGATGGCGGCGGCCCTCCCCAACAGGTCCGTCAGCTGTTCAGGGGGCAGGCCCAGCAACACGCACAGGGCATTTTTCGTCTGGCGGAGCTGGCTCTCCAGGGTGGGGATGGTGGCCTGGGTGCTGGCCAGCACCGTCCGGGCCTGCTCCACGTCCCGCTGGGAGGTGGTGCCGCCCTCAAACCGCGCCGTGGCGATCTGGAGACTCTCCTGCTGGATATCCACATTGCGGCGGGCAATATTCAGCCGGTTCTCCAGGGTGCGGATGAGGACGTAGGAACTGCCCACATCCGCGGTGAGGGCCACCAGGGCATTGTCATAATCGGCCGCCGCGGCCAGCAGACTCGCATCGGCGGACTCAACGGCCCGGCGAAACTTGCCCCAAAAGTCGATTTCCCAACTGGCGGTGAGCCCCAGGGTGGATTGCCAGAAGTTGCCGGCGCCCCCCGCCGAGGAGCCCCGCTCACTGAGGCGCTCTTTGATCACGGAGCCCAATCCCTGTTGAGTCTGGGGGTACACCTCCCCGATGGCGATGCCCAGTTGGGCCCGGGCTCTCAGGACCCGCACCCCCGCACTGCGCAAAGTCAAATTCTGGCGGTAGGCGGCGGCGATAAGCCGGTCCAGGGTCGGATCATTGAAGACCCGCCACCAGTCTTTATAGTCTTCCGATGCGGTACTGACCCGTTTATCCCCCGAATCCAGCCAATTGGGGGCCACCGCGGCCTCGGGTTTGGCAAAGTCCGGCCCCACCTTAACGCAGCCGGCCACCAGGAAAAGGACCGCCAGGAAGAGTCGGCTGAACCTGCCAGATCTCATCTCCCTGTGCATGGCGCCTTGCCCCTTTCCGTAAACTTGGCGGTTGCCAACAAACTGCGTTTAGGGCTGAGCCGGGCACACCCCGGCCCATAAGGAAACTAAACCCTGGATCTTTTAAGGATGAACGACACCGATTGGCCTGATCAGCAGAGGGGCCGTTGACTTAGGCGCCCCGCATGTCCCCCTAAACTCACCCCGGTGCCCGGCTGCCCGGATGGGTAACGGGAAAGCAAAAAAATACTATATGCCTTCGGGGGGATTGTCAAAAGAAAAGGCCGTCAGCGCCAGGTCGGCCAAGGCGGTCCTTGGCCTTAAGGCCGGAAGATTTTTCTAATACCGGGTTGCGTTCAAATGGTTGTTTTTGTAGCCGCAGGCTTTAGCCTGCCCCGCACAGGCGAGACGCCTGTGCCGCCAAAAAAAGTTGGCAAAAAATATTCGATTGGTCGCAACTCG